>CAZITM010000102.1:0-1759 GCA_964542205.1 uncultured Candidatus Nitrosotenuis sp. | reverse complement strand
AGAGGCTGGGCTTACATCTCACTTGAGAATCTGTATTTTATGCAAAATGACGAGTGGGTTTTCACATTCAAAAAGGGCTTTAATCGAATACGCGTCAAAATCCCGCAAAACGTTCGCAAGGAAGTCCAGGCAATGGTCCAGCCCACCAATGGTTCAGCGCAAAACCCAAGCTTTGTCTTTGATTTTCTTGCGTGCCGCGTTGGGACTCGCAAAAAATACTTTCCAGTGAACTATCCGGAAGAGTTGTGCTGGGTTGAGATAAAGACGGGAAGCGGCACATTCTCGGAAAACCAGGTCTTTGCCATGTCGCAGATTACGCTCAAGCTTGCGATATTTCAGATAAATGCGATATTGGAATCACCATTTGAGGTAAACATGACATATCTGATAAAATCCGGCAAGGACTGGCTTGCCGATTTTGAGCTAATAGGGCGACAGCTGACGCCTAGATTTGAAAACGCCGATCTACGTTGACTGTTTTCCGGCACTTTTTACAATGTTGAACAATTGCCTAACTGCAAGCTTTGGGTGACTGACTGCCATCTTTATGATGTTGGCCAAGCTGAAATCCGCCTTGATAAAGTCCAGAAATTCGTCAATGCTCAGCTCCCGTATGATGTCTAGTTCTTTGTCCCATTCCTTATCAGAGAGTCCAATCCATCTGGTCTGCACCCTTGATGCCGATTCAATTTTTTTCTGGATTGCCTTTTTCCAGTTTTCCTCATATGCTTTTAATGACTTTTCTGACAGATCCCCCTTTAGTATGGCATTAGCTGCCGTCTCACCTGCCACTCGGCCAAATCGTATGGCATAGCGAATTCCTTCCAATACCAGAGGGTTTGCCTGGCCTGCCGTGTCGCCAACTAAAATCAAATTATCATAAACTGTTTTTCTTGACAGTCCATCATTTGGAATCAGCCCATAATGGAATTCAATTTGCGTTATCTTGCCAAGCTTGGCTATTGGCCCAAGCTTTTTTTGCAGCAATTCTTCCAGTCGCTCTGTTGGGTCTAGAGTCGATTCTGGTTTTCCAACGCCCACACCAATTCGAACGATTTTGCCGCCCATTGGGAAAATCCATGCGTAACCTGCAGGGGAATAGTCTTGGCCAACCATGAGCCACCAAGTGTCTGGGTCAGAGTTTTCCACTTCAACTTCGTATTCTGCTCCGGCACCGAATCTCTTCCACTGTGTTACCAGTCCCAAAGACTTTGCAACTATTGTTTGAAACCCGCTTGCATCAATTACAATTTTTGTGTGAAATGAAATCTCTTCCTTGTTTGATGTTGTGTGCAATGTTATGCCGTGCGAATCCCTTGTTGCGCCGGTAACTGTGGTGTTTGTGTACAGTTCAACGTCTTGCTTTTTTGCCTTTTCAGCAAGCCATCGGTATGTCTTGCGTACATCTAGGACTGCGGCCATTGGAGTATTTGATGATATTACAACCTCATTTGCAGGCGAGCAAAAGCCATAGTTTTTGATTGGGTTGTAGCAATATTCCGGAATTTCAAATTCCTTGATGCTATCCATCCATGTAACGCCGCTTGTGCGAACCGTCTGGGCTACTGTCTCCTCTTTTTCTAATAATGCCACTCTCGCTCCTATCTTTGCGGCAGAAAATGCGGCAGATGATCCTGCAGGGCCTGCCCCAACCACCACGATGTCATAGCTTTGCTCACTTGCCAATAAAGACCGCAATCATTTCACAAATATTATGTCTTTACAAAACCAGTCTTTTGAATTCCGGGGTTTTTTGTAT
>CAZITM010000101.1:0-1794 GCA_964542205.1 uncultured Candidatus Nitrosotenuis sp. | reverse complement strand
CTGAAGGTGTTGGAGAGGTTCAGGATTTAGTCAACAGAGCATGAGAATTCAAACAATATAATACGCAGGATGTAAGCTGGTTCATTGGACCTTCTAGTCACATGCGCAAGACACTTTGAGGAAGAAACCAAAAACGAGCTAAAATCAATATTGCAGGGCCTGGGGGACCCTGATCCCCAGATAACAATAACAGAGTATTCTGGGATTCTTACTGTCAATACTGCGATTAATCCGCTGGATGTCATAAAAAAAATTCGCGACAAGCTGGAAGACGAGCCTTGGTCGATCAGGTACACACTCAGAGCAATTCCTGTATTTGCCACCGTCGCAACCGACGCAAAGTCCATTGCAGATGCAGCTCTGGGACAGACACAAAAGATGGGCCCAGACGAAACCTACAGAATCACAATCGAGAAACGAAACTCGGGTATTTCCTCTTCCGAGATAATAAGTCAGATAGCGGACAATGTCAAAAACAAGGTTTCGCTAAAAGATCACGACTGGGTCGTCCTAGTTGAGGTGCTTGGCGCAGTCACCGGCGTGTCTGTTTTAAGGGGCGACGATATCCTGAGTGTGCAAAAAACAAAACGCCACTCATCTGACTAGCACTGCTGCTCTTTCCACAACCAAGTCCTCAAGCGGTGCATCTGATGAGACAGCGTCTATGTTGCTTTTTGAAATTTTGAAGAGTTGCTGCAGGTGTCTTGAGTTTTTTGAATAGTGAGGTTTAGACAGATATGGTGCCAGATACTTCCATAGCTTGTCCTGCGATGATTTTCTTCCTATCGCAATAACTGTAAAGTCTTTGTCGGAATCTATTCCTACCTTTTTGATTGCAGTCGATATTTGTGTCGTTGACGCAAACCTCAGCAAAATGTCGGTGTGGAGTTTTTTTGAGAGGAGCAAGCCGTGTTTTTGCGCATATAGTGAGAGTCCGATTATTTTTTTTGCATGCGTCACGCCAAGGATGCACCTAGAAGATATTCCCTCCATCACAAGGCCGGGGAACTTGTTTCGAATTGAATCCAAAAGATCATAGTTGCGACCTTTTTGGTGCGATACACTAAAGAGTTCCACGTTGTGGTTGCCAATTTTGATCTGCATTCTAGAGCCGCCATGAATTATTGGAATGATGCTTATGACGTCCCCTGGCTGGAGTATTGTGTCGTGTCCCTGCAGCGCCGACGAATCCACTCCATTTACTGCGACAAGAATGTTTTTTGTGTCAAGATCCATGGTGCCTTTTGGCTTTATTGAGACAAGGTGTTCCAGAAGGCTTTGGATGTTTTTGCCATCCAGGTCGGCCGAAATAAGATCCGTGCCAAACGACTTTTTTGCACCGCCCAAGAACTTGATCGTAATCAATTTACAAAAGTTATGAAATAAGCTAGGATTCTTCGCTTGCGTTTTCCAGCACTATTTCTTGTGGCATCGATTCTTCTTCTGGTTCTTCTTCTTGGGCCTCTGCTTGTTCTACTTCTTGTTCTTCTTCGACTCCGGCTTGTTCCTCTGCGAGTCGTTCTTCTTTTAGTGCCTTTGAGGCATTTTCACGTTTGATTAGCTTTGTAATGTAACCTGCCATCTCGTTTTTTAGCGACTTTGAGCGGATTATTGCCAGCTGATCCAAAAGTTTTTTGTTTTGTGCAAAATCCGTGCTAAATTTTTCTTTGTGCTTGTTAAGAACCTGCATTGCGAGGCTTGTTATTCTATTCACTATGGAGAGTTTCTTTAGGGGTATTTTATACCATTCCCAGAAAGGTTTTGGAGTTGGACTCTAGCATTGAGGCACACTCG
>CAZITM010000100.1:0-1889 GCA_964542205.1 uncultured Candidatus Nitrosotenuis sp. | reverse complement strand
AGGGCTCGGAGGGCTTCGATCCCTCGACCTGGCGGTCCGAAGCCGCCCGCACTATCCAGACTGTGCTACGAGTCCAAAAACACTTTAACAAGGCTAAATATCTGTCTAGCTGCTTGAATACACGCAGCAAAACCAGTAACAATACTGCAATCACATCTAAAAGATTAAAATCATCTGGCGTCGTTAGTACTATGTGAAACTGCAAACGGTATTGTGGAAGGAAGATGGCATCTATGTCATAAAAGAGGCAATCATTGGCGTGACCACACAAGGAGATACGTTTGAAGAGGCACTTGCGAACCTTAAGGAAGCCATAACATTGTACATGGACGAAGTACCTGAGGCAAAAGATCTCATAACCAAAGCAACTGCAGTTGGTGCACTAAGTGTCGAAGTTCCCTAGGCTCTCTGGCAAAGAAGTTATAAAAATTCTTGTGAATGAATTTGCGTTTGAAACGGTCAGACAAACCGGTAGCCATGCAGTGTTGAGAAAGTTTGCCAACAACAAAAAGATTGTAACAATAGTGCCACTCCATAAGGAGTTAAAAATAGGTACGCTCTTGGGAGTTCTTAATCTGGCAAAGATCGAAAAAACGAATTTCTCAAACGCCTTTAGATCCTGCTCTTATGTGGTTTCCTGACAGTTCTACCGTTTTGCAAAATCATCCAAATCCTTGAATGGGTTGTTCTGACTAGCCCAAAAACACTTTAACAAGGCTAAATATCTGTCTAGCTGCTTGAAGGTCTCAAAAAAAGTCTCGGGAGTAGAATACGCAATACGGGATATAGTGCTTGTTGCAAGGCAGGTAGAAAAACAAGGAAAAAACATAACATATCTGAACATAGGCGACCCAGTCCAGTACGGCTTCCAGCCCCCCGACAATGTAAAGGAGGCAATGATAAAGGCAATACAAAACAACCAGAACTATTACGCCCCCTCCGAGGGTCTGCCAGAGCTGCGAGAGGCAATAGCACAAAAAGAAAAAGCCAAAGGCCTCTCGGTTTCCGCAGACGACATCCTGGTCACAAACGGAGTATCCGAAGCTCTTGACATGGTAATGTCGTCTATCGTAGAAGAGGGAGACGAGGTGCTGCTGCCGGGGCCCTACTACCCGCCATACGCATCATACGTAAGACTGCACGGGGGCATACCAGTCGAGTTTGCAGTGGACCTGAAAAACTCGACTCCGGACATTTCTGATATCAAGTCAAAAATCACGAAAAAAACCGTGGCAATCTGTCTTATCAGCCCAAACAACCCAACAGGCGTAGTATTCTCAGAAAAATCCCTAAAAGAACTAGTAGACATTGCAAACGAGCACGACCTCTACATAATTTGTGACGAAATCTACGACAAAATAGTATTTGATGAAAACTTCACGGGAATAGGCAGGGTATCTGGCGACTCGCCGATAATTCTGCTAAACGGCTTCTCCAAGGTGCATCTGATGTCCGGCTGGCGAATAGGATACATCGCATTTAACAGCTCGGCAAGACTTGCACCAATACGAGAAAACCTCCCAAAGCTTGCCAGGGTAAGAATATCTACAAACCTGCCCGTCCAGCATGCGGCACTAGAGTCGCTCCGCGGCCCGCAAGGATACGTAGACGACTTTGTATCCGAACTGAAAAAAAGGCGCGACTTTGTGGTAAAGCGAATCAACTCCATTCCAGGGCTGTCGTGCTCAAACCCCAAGGGCGCATTCTATGCATTTCCAAAAATCGAAAACAACCCATACAAGACAGACCAAGAGTTCGTAGTGGAGCTGCTAAAAAAAACCGGGGTGCTGACCGTACACGGCTCCGGCTTTGGGACAAAGTACGGCAGCGGCCATTTCAGAATCGTATTTTTGCCTGATCTGAAAACGCTGGGGTTTGCACTGGACGAA
>CAZITM010000099.1:0-2155 GCA_964542205.1 uncultured Candidatus Nitrosotenuis sp. | reverse complement strand
TCATCACCCTGCAAGGAAAACCTACCAAACAGCACTAATAACCCTTGATGCAAGCTCAGTCAAGCCAAGACAACAATATTTAACAAATTTGTTGTACAAGTCGACATTCCCGGTTAAAAAAAATTTTAGTGAGTCGTAGGCATGAGTTCCCAGATTCTTGAGAAAGTAGAGGCATCAGGAATCTGTGGAATAAAAAAGGCGGAACTCAAAAAGATCTTTGGAACAGAGTGCGATTCCTCACTTGAGAAGCTGGCAAGGGAGGAAAAAATCATAGTAGACAACAAGGGCGTGGCACACTATGTGTGGAGCAAAGAAAACTATCTGTCCCATATTGCTCAAAATGATCCAAAATTCAAAATACTCTCAGGCCTGGTCAAAAACCTAGAACAATCGCTAAATCAGATGCGCAGCGACATGGCAAAGGCACCGACTGGCGCAAGCCACGACTTTCAGTCAAGCTTTGATTCCTGCATAAGTGAATGCTCCTCATCGCTTGGGTGGGTTCCATTCTCAAGCATTCGGCAAAAAATGTGCGAGTCGCTCAATATTTCACCTGAAAAATTTTATTCATTGGCATTATCGCTGGTTGAATCAAACCAGAAATACGAAGTCTCGACCGGAGGACAGGAAGGAATCCACGTGCGCGGAATGCTGCATGGATACGTGCGAAAACTATGACATACCCATACGGACTCAAGTCAAACCCATACCCAAACAGCCCCACCCCTACAGAACACGACGCAAAGATCCTAGGCGGCACAAGACACCAGGAAGCAAAAACGGCAATAATGGAGTGCATCTTGGATCTCTACAAGAAAACATCCAGGCGAAACTCCACTGAAAACGATTTCCGGCTAATCACAGTAGTCCAGGATGTGGGCTCTGGCAAAACGCACCTTGCACTTCACATCAAGACCCTAAAGACGCGTCAGGACATCATGACTACGTATGTCGACCTTTCAACAATCTCCCCAAAGACCAACGAAAGTATCTACAACGCCATAATGCACGGATTTGGCAGGGAGTTGTTCTCTGAGCTAAAAGAAAAGTTTCTTGCACAAATATGCGAAAAAGCCCAAAAAGGCGACACGCTTGCAAAAAGGGCGCTGGGATACGGATTTTTGGACAAGCTAAAGGGTGTGACAATAAAGCAAAAGGCAGAGGACATACTTTATGACAAGGCGCCAGTCTCGGCAGGCGCATTAGACAGCTATCTTGCGGCAAACTACGGCCAGCACGAGCAGGTCATCATACGAAACATACTCTCCAATTCATTTGACAAGGTAACGAATCTCGACGAGCTGCACGGGAGGCTTGCGGCCCTTGCAAGGTTCAGCCACAACCTGCTTGGAAAGGTTATTCTCTTTGAGATGGACGAACTGGACGCGCAAGAAAGCTCACTAAACTTTGTCAAGTCGCTTATCAATGCACACATTCCAGCATCCGTCCTGTTGCTGATTACGACACCGGCGCTGTATCTTGACATCCAAAAAGCAAACCCCTCCGTCTTTGACAGGCTCGAGAAGGCAAACTACAAAATCGATCTTGCCGGCGCGAACTCTATTGATGAGCTGATTGAAATTGCAATAGAATACATCAAAGAAGCCGACAAGACAGAAAGGTTCAACAAAAAGGAGCAGCAAGACCTTGCAGCAAAGGTTCGAGTCCTCTGCGACGAGTTTCCAGAGTTTAGAAACGTTCGCTCAATCATTAACATCCTAAATCACGCCGTAGAAAAGGCAGCCGAGCTTGGCTCCAAGGACATATCAGAGGCCGTAGTGGATGAGACAATAAAACATACCTATCCCGGCCTCAAAATCAAGGGCAGCATAATGGAAGTGCCAATATCTGACTTTATCAAGATAAAGCGAGAGTCGGGCACTACGCAAAACCAGGTAAGGCAGGCAGTCTCAAACCTTGTCAACTATGCGCACGAGATAGGAAATGTCTCCAAGGCAAGCAAGGCAAACCCATCATTCGATGTCGTGTACTCTGATCCATTTGGCACCAAAGTCGGCATAACAGTCGTGATGGATACCAACCACACAAAGAACTTTGAAGCAATATCAAACGCGGTAAAATCATCGGCGTTTGTGGACAAACTCATCATACTTACAAATACGAACATTCCTGCATCGAACCAGGCTACAATAGT
>CAZITM010000098.1:0-2309 GCA_964542205.1 uncultured Candidatus Nitrosotenuis sp. | reverse complement strand
AATATTGAGAAAATTTCAGAACATGAAAACACAGGGCTACCAACTCGCACTGGCGAGCCTGCCTCGGGCTACTTTTTATCTGGATGCTTGAGCTATTCTTTCGAGCTCGTTCTTTTTCTTGACAGATGGTGCCGCCGCGTCGTTTGCTGCAGCTGCAATGAGATGTTCTGCCAGATATTCTTCCATTGATTTTGGGTTTGAAAATGATGATTCCTTTACGCCGTCTGAGATGAATCTCAGCGCAAGATCGACTCTACGTAAGGGCGATACGTCTACAGATACGTGATAAGCAGTTCCCCCGTACACGATTCTGGTGGTGTCCTCGTTTGGAGCCGAGTTTTCGATTGCACGAACCAATACCTCCACTGGGTTTTTACCTGTCTTTAGGTGGATTAGTTCCAGTGCGGCCTTTACGGTGTTGAGTGTGCGGGCCTTTTTTCCGCCCATCCTGCCGGTGTTCTTTGCATATTTTTTGCCAAAGTGCATCAATTTATTTGCCAGCCTCTCAACTATGTTTACCTCGGCCTTGTTGAATCTCTTAAGCGAGGAGCGTCCAAATGTCAACGGCATTATTGTCTTGTTAAGGGAGATTACCGTTTTGAGCCCAGGATCCTTTATCTCGATTCCAGAAAGATCCCATTTTCTAAACAACAACAAGTTCTGAGTCTCTGCCATGTCTTATCGCCTTGGCTTTTCTTTTCTTCCCCGCACCAGCTCACGAAGCGAGGTGCCGTTTACTTTGAAAACCTTGAATCTCACACCAGGAATATCTCCCATCGCTCCACCCATGGATGCGCCCATTCCTTCGACGTGTACCTCGTCGTGTTCGTCAATAAAATTCATTGCGCCGTCTCGCGGCAAAAACGCGGTAACTGTCTTTCCGTTTTTGATCAGCTGCACGCGGACACATTTTCTGACTGCAGAGTTTGGCTGTTTTGCTTCGACTCCGACCTTTTCTAGGACAATTCCTCTTGCCTGAGGTGCTCCCCCGAGCGGGTTTGCTTTTCTGTCAAGGCCAAGCATTCTTCGTTTGTATCTTCCGATTTGCCATCGCTGTCGCTTTCGCTTTGTTTTCAGTACGCGACCAGCAAACAGACCAAGGGGGGATTTTGCCATATTATCACTCTAGTGTTTTTTCAGGACTGTTAATTAAAACGCTTGTAATTTCAAAATATCTTTTTGCCAAGAGTCGAGCCTTTTCGGCGTTTCTGCCTTCGCGGCCGACGACGATACCCTTCTTTTTGGGATCGACTATGACTATTGCCTGCAGTGTGCCGTCGAGTCTTTTGTTAAGTTTGATATCTGATACGAATTTTGGGTTTAGCATGTTTTTCAGAAAGTTGATCGGATCGTCAGAATATTCGACCAGCTCGACGTTTTTCTTGACAATGTTCTGCAGGTTTTTGATGTGCGAGCCGCCTTTGCCTATTGCGAGGCCCATCTTGCCTTCATTTACCACAAAGATAACTCTATTTTGCTTTTCATCCTCAACACAATCACGCGCCGACGCGCCTGTAACGTTTTGAAAAAGCGAGATTAAACGCATTTGGTCAGTTGTAAGTTTGATTGTTTGTGGCATTTTTGCTGATTATCTCCAAGCCCTTTGGGTTTCATTTAAACTTAGTTGTGTTGTCATTGTATCTCTGATTCTTTTAGTATTGCTTTGATGTTAGAGTCCGGAATAGATGTCAGCGACGCCGCAGACACTCTGAATTGCAGTCCACATACTCTGCCGAGTGCGACAGACGAGCCGTTGAACTGCATCGTCGTTACCTTTTGGCCTTTTGTCGAGTCTTGGATTTTTCCCAGTGATTCTGCCGAAACGGATTTTGAAATGATGACTAGTTTTGCGTTTTTGATTGACTGGAGCACCTGCTTTACGCCCAATACGCACTTGCTCTCCTGTAGTGCGTCCTTTAGTGCTTTTTCAAGTAATTTTCCCATGATATCACTGTGTAATGACGATCCAAGGCAGCTCCTTTATAAAATTATGGCATTGTTTTTTCAAATTAAGTTGATTGGTGGCGCCAAATTGATTTATCAAGACTTGGTTTTTGCAGTTTGCGTAAAAATAGAAAAGAGAGTGCGTGAAGTTACTGGCTTGCAACTACCGTATACGTTACAGTGAATGGCTCTGGGTTCTTTGTGTGGACTGCAAGTGCGTTGCCTGCAAAGTTCCATGTTCCAGATGACGCTTGCGGGTCTACTATTGTCAGCGCGAATTTTGTCTCTCCGTCTGGAGTCCATATTGGCTGGCCGTTGTCTTCGCCTTCTGCCAGTGGGCCGTGCAGTGCCACTAGTTGGACAGG
>CAZITM010000097.1:0-2409 GCA_964542205.1 uncultured Candidatus Nitrosotenuis sp. | reverse complement strand
ATGTGGCATTACAATCGTACATGGTATTTTTTCAAGCTTTGATGCGTATGCTACTCCCTGCCCGTGATTTCCAGCAGATGCTGCGATGACTCCGTGTTTTTTTTCTTCAGGACTCAGTGACTTTATTTTTGCATATGCTCCCCTGAGCTTAAAGGAGCCTGTTTTTTGTTGAAACTCTGCCTTCAAATAGACCTTTGAGCCCGACATTCTGCTAAATGTCTCAGAATAGTATAGCGGCGTCTTGCGAATTATGTTGCTGTATGACTTTCTAATCTTTACAATTTCATCGTATGTAGGAACCATTAGAATTGATCGCAACTATCTTGCTATATTTAATTTCTTATTGCACTGCGAAACTATCTGACATATTCATATGACACAGTCTGGTGGACTAGGCACGAATTTGTACATAGATTTTAAATAGGTTAACGCTGATCGAACGTAGGTCAAAGGATCGTCTCCCCTGAACTATGTTATAGTTCATTGATCCTTTGACTTAATTATTACAGTAAATTATCCGTGTTGGATATAAGAATTTCTTAATTTGACAATACTTGGATTATCTTGTCAAGTGATTTTACAATCTCTTTTTTTGTCTGCGACGTGATTCTTTTTGGCTCAAAGATTGCGTGCCGTGACTTGTTTTTCAAAAAATCGAGATCAAATGTAGAGACACACCCCTCTTCGCCGCCAACCAGTCGGGATTCATCAATTAATACGGACGTGGTCTGATACGTCTCAATCAGTAGGTTGTCTAGCTCCCTGAAGAGATCCTTTTTTCTTTGATCCTTTGCCTTAAAGTCAAAATCTGTCATCTTACTTATTTCGTCTGCCAGATTCTCGCGTAGTTTGTCATTTTCAAACAATACCTCAAAAAGCCCCTGCTCGTCGAGATTTGTGTACCCCATAGCTTCCAGTTTTTCTTTTATCAGACTGTCTGTCAGGCTAGCGATCTCTTTTTCTTTGTCAATGGTGTCATCCATGAGTTCTGCCAGCTCTTTTTGGATCTTTTGTACTTTTATGTCTGGCTTGTAGTATAGCAAGGCGTGATACTGCAATGACAAATGCCACAAAAGAACATACTTGTCTACCTGACATTCTAATTTCACAAAAATTCGTCTAAGATCCTCGTCCGTAGTGGTAAATATCCCCTCGGTCTTCCATTCCGGAAGGCTATTGATTATCCTGTTGTAAAAGTCATGTACTGCCTTTGGATCAAAGGTGGTCTGGTCAGTAATTGTAGTGTCTCCAAGCATCACCTTGACCGGTTTTGGCTTTACCAACTCTTCAATATTTTTTTGATACAACTTGCCGATTTTATCCGATTTTTCTGCCAGTACTAAGAAAAACTCGTCAAGTGATTTTATGCCTAGACGCACAAAGGTTCGTTGGGTTTGAGCCTAAAAATTCTAATGTTTTGTACCCATATCTTAAATATAAAAACACACTATTATTCATGAATGTCGTTTCGCAAGATCGTTTGTAGCAGCTGTAATGTTGAGGTAATCCAATATTATGAAAATGCTTATAAAGGAAAAAGGGCAAAGTGCCCATCCTGCAAGACAAGCTTTCCCCTCGAATAACCTATAGGTGATCCTTGAGAAAATGAGCACAACAGACAGCAAGCCAAAAACAAGTAAAGCGAGTCCAGAAAAGACATCGCGCACATCGCCCCCACCAAAGAAACCAAAAAAAGATTATGGTATAATCGATATGATGCTAAGCAAGCCTTCGGAACGTGTAGTTGACTCTGATACCCTGATCAAAGAAACACAAAACCGGGTTTGGCATGCCCTAAAGAGCGGATACGAATACTCGCCAGTAGAAGACGAGTCAGATGCATTTTTGAGAAAACATGTTTTTTCCAGAATGAAGATGGTCGTAATGTATGTTGATCTTGTTGGTTCCACTCAAATAACGCTTGAGCTCCCAGAAGACAAAGTAGCTATAATCATCACATGTTTTGCCCAAGAGATGGCATCTGCCATTCGGCACCACAACGGGTATGTTCTAAAGTTCGTCGGAGATGCGGTGATCGGATATTTTGTAGCAGAGGAAAATCAGCTCCAGCCAGCGGACAATGCGGTTCTCTGCGCAAAATCAATGATTTCCGTAATCCAAAAGGGAATAAATCCAATTTTAAACCAGTATGATTATCCGGATCTTGCAATCAAAATTGGAATCGATTATGGGGAAAACATGATAGTGAGATATGGTGCAGACGCAAAAAAGTCACATGTTGACATTTTGGGACCAGTAATGAACATAGCAGCAAAAATCCAAGGCATGGCAAAGCCAAACCAGATCCTAATAGGGGACGACGTATATACCAGGATCCACCCATCGATCCAGTCGTCGTTTGAGAGGGTGGTCTGGAAGGACAACGAATGGAAATATCATCGGGACTCT
>CAZITM010000096.1:0-2444 GCA_964542205.1 uncultured Candidatus Nitrosotenuis sp. | reverse complement strand
TAAAGCGCATGTTCGGATCTGAGATACGCTCACACCATGATATCACGAAGGAAAAGGAACTGTTGTTAAGGGTGATTGCCTACAACTGCTACAGGACAACACGTCTGTCTTGTGTAGTTTTATGGATGATTTCTAGGTGGCTGAACGTAAGTAATGTTTTAATACATGAAGATAGCCTCATGAGAAAGTCATCTTGGCAAAAAAAGAAACAAAAACAAAAAAAGAAAAACCCAAAACTCCTCAAAAAATGGAAAAAGCTGGAAAATCAGCAAAAACAAAAAAAACGAAAGGCAAAAAGAACAAAGACAGCTTCGTGGCAGACGATGGTCTGGTGATAATCGATGAAAAAATCGAAGAGGATAAAGAAGCAGAGCTTGAGGCAAGAAAGGCATACCTAGAAGAAGCAAGATCCCAAGAAGTTGACGATTAGCTATATCTTTATTCGTAAAAACATTCTATACTAATGCGTGAGAGCATTATGTCTTATCGCAATCAAGCCTGGAAAGACAAATAAGGTAATCGAATCATTAAAGAAAAAACGTAAGCTGCTCAAAGAGATACTGCCGGTCACGGGGCGCGCAGACATCTGCGTTTTGCTGCAAGGTTCGTTTGACGAAATAAACAACATGGTAATCGATTTTAAGAAAATTAAGGAAATAGTTAGCACTGAAACTTTGATTGAGGTGGAGGTAAACATGGGATGGTAAAGGCAGTAATTCTAGTAAAATCACCAAAGCGGCTCATAGCTGCAAAGCTTGGCAAGCTAGATTTTGTGTACAACTCTTTCCCAGTAAGCGGCCAGTTCGACGCAGTAGCGTTCGTAAAAGTCAACGATCTCTCGGAGATAAGAGAAATTACAACAAAAATCCAGACGATTCCCGGTGTTGAGCGAACCGAGACTATGATCGAAATACAATAAAGCATTTAACGGCGTACCTCATAATCAATTTGTGAATATAAAGCGAGTAGGAAATGTGATCCTAGCAGTAAAAGACCTAGACAGATCCACAGAGTTTTACCACAACATACTTGGACTCCCAATTAAAAACCAGCGCAGAACATGGGTGGATCTTGGACAAACGGGGGCACTGCTGAGCTTACACCCAGCATCCATCACATCCGATCACTCTTCAAACAATCTGGAGAGTGGGATTGTGATTGGGTTTTTGGTAGGCGATGTAAAATCAGCACTAGATGAGCTCAAGTCCAAGGGTGTCAAAATACATCGAGATATTGTTGACAGAGAAGCTGGTAAAAACGCAATAATTTTGGACCCTGATGGATACATGATATCGTTATTTGAGCCTAAATTTGCTGATTCTGAGCAGCAATCAAAGGGCTATCACGGATTTGCTCCGGCCTAGAGTATTTTTTTTATCTTCATTATTATGTCGTCGATCGATTTTGCGTTTGGGTTGATTGAAACATAATAGATAACTTTGTTTGCCGGAATGCAGACAATCGTTGCTTTTTGATGCGTTAATACAGCATGATCAAAACCGCCAAGCGCCTTTGCGTGCGAGTTACGCAGTGTGATCAAATTTGATATCAAAAAAAATTCGTTTTTTGCATCCTCTTTCCTTAAAATCGGCTCGATTCCAGGCCTGATGACCCCTGTCAATGTTCTCCCATATTCGTTGATTACCCCAGCATATCGAACTGACTTTGAAAACCCAAGTATTCTTTGGCAGTTTTTTCGGTATTTGAGGATCGATTCTTCCCATTTCTGGGCAGGTGTTTTACTCAACAAATGGTAAAGTATCTCAAAAGTTAAAAGAGTTTGTGATTTTTTGCAGATTCTAGATTTGCTTCTTGCTTTTCATCTGCTCTATTCTTTTTCTAAGATCGGCGTTTTCTTTTCGTAGCTTGTCATTTTCTTCTTTGGCAGCAAAGTCGTTTGTTGAGGCAGTAATTGGATGTCCTTGCAGAAATCCGTTTGAGCTCATGTCCAGCAGTCCGGACGCGTGCTGTAGATACATTTTGTGAAAATCGTGCAACTTGCCAGAAAACATTGCGTCGTATCGGATCATCCTCTCTTTTAGCTTTGTGGGATTACTGACAAATCTACTGCCAATTGCCGGAGGATACCTCATAGTGGCAAACGGGCTTAGACTGAATCCAGTCGGGTAGCCATACATCTCCATGAAGGCCTTGATTTCTGTTGGATCCATGGGTATTGATGATTCGATAGGGTATTTTTGCCTTGGCATTAGGCGTAAAATATACTGCCATGTGAAGCCCAAGTCGTTTTTTATCAAATTGAGCTGATCGCAGATCCTTATAGCGATCAGCGATCGCCATCCAGATCAGCATGGGAGTCGACTTGAAGTACTGCATCAAGTGCAAAAAAGACATAGGCATAGGTGAGCTCCATAAAATCGTCATCTATGTTGTCAGGGAGAAGTTCACAGATCATCACTACGAGCACGTAGAGTGTCCCGACA
>CAZITM010000095.1:0-2518 GCA_964542205.1 uncultured Candidatus Nitrosotenuis sp. | reverse complement strand
TAGTCGTGCATGGTGATTGAATGGCGGACTTGAAAGACAGGCTAATGGTGCAAAAACGGGAGATAGAAGCAAGGAAAAAGGAGCCGTACATAGAGAGAAGCCAGACCCTGAAAGGAATTGAAAAAAACGTCATAAATGTAATAATGGGCCCCAGAAGGGCTGGGAAATCGACCTTTGCGATGCACGAGCTTTTGAAAAAAGACCATTTTGGATACGTCAACTTTGACGACGAGAAGCTCACAGAACTGGAAGACTATGATGTGCTGATAGAAAAAATGAATGTTGTGTATGGCAGCCCAAAGACGCTCTTTCTTGACGAGGTTCAGAACCTGAAAAACTGGGAGTTGCTCGTAAATAGGCTGCAGAGGCAGGGCTTCAACCTCGTGATATCCGGAAGCAATGCGAATATTCTAAGTAGGGAGATGGCTACGCACCTGACAGGAAGGCATGTATCTACAACCATTCTTCCTCTAAGCTTTTCAGAATTCCTAAAAGCGTTCGGAGATCTCACGGAGGCAGAGACAAAGGCAAAGTTCGACCTTTACCTGGAATGGGGAGGCTACCCCGAGCCGTTGGCAAAGAAGCTGGACTACAAAGACTATCTCTCAACGCTTTTTGATTCCGTAATATACAAGGACATAGTGAAAAGGTTCAAAATACGTAACCCCTCTGCGTTTGAGAACCTTGCCCTGTACGTGATATCGCACGCATCTAACGCCTATTCGTACAACGCTCTTGCTGAACTGACAAAGGTCAAGTCACCGAACACGGTGGAAAAGTATCTTGCATACCTTGAAGAGGCGTTCCTCGTTTTCCGGATAAACAGGTTCTCGCCAAAAATAAAAAGCCAGATGAAATCTGACAAGAAGGTATACTGCATAGATAACGGACTCATTTCTGCAAAAGGATTTAGAATATTCGACAGGCCGAGCGAACTGTATGAGAATGTGGCTGCCGTACACCTGTGGAAAAAGTATGGCAAGAGCCTGTTCTATTACAAGAGCCAGCAGGGAGACTATGAAGTTGATTTTGCTGCAAGGGAAGGCACGAAAATAACGCAGCTTATCCAGGTCTCCTACAACCTGGATCATCAAAAGACGCAGGAAAGGGAATTCCGCGCACTGGTGACAGCAAGCAAGGATCTAAGATGCGACAATTTGACAGTACTTACCAATGACTATGAAGCAGAAAAAACATTTGAATGGTTCGGCGAAAAAAGGAAGATAAAATGCATTCCTTTATGGAAATGGCTTATGTGTGAGTGAAAGAGGTTTTTCACTCAATCAAAAGACCTT
Organism: uncultured Candidatus Nitrosotenuis sp.; assembly: GCA_964542205.1. Taxonomy (GTDB): domain Archaea; phylum Thermoproteota; class Nitrososphaeria; order Nitrososphaerales; family Nitrosopumilaceae; genus Nitrosotenuis. The sequence goes on along the minus strand of CAZITM010000095.1, from coordinate 1,223 downwards.
TTGCGTAATTAACGTGAGCCACTATTGGCCGGGGTTGAGGTCTTAAAATGAAATTCTCCCCGATATATTTCTGAAATACCAACAGCTAAAGTACGTGTGTGAGCACCGAATGTAGTTCTGTCCTTGTTGTGATGTGGTTGGCAGGTGGCATCAATGCCGCAAAAAACATTCTTGTTAGATACACGCGAGTTGTGCCAAACACGATACAAGGCCAAGCTATGATGCAGTTAAAAGATGCATTGTACCAAGTCGTCTGCGAAAACTTGACAAATCCTAAATCAATATATTATAACATACCATGGAGACTCTGAATTGCTTGACATATCTATGATGGACAGAGTCGACAAACAAAAAATGTACAAAATATACGATTCCTGGGCGCAAATTGCGGCCGATTCCTACAACAAAAAGCACGACCCCATAGACTACAAAAACATTGATCACATTGTGTTTGCCGGCATGGGCGGCTCTGGCGCAATAGGTGATCTCTTCTCGTCAATACTTTCAAAGACCAGCATCCATGTTACGCTGGTCAAGGGGTACACGCTACCAAAAACAGTAGACCCCAACACGCTTGTTGTCACCATTAGCGTTTCAGGGGATACCGCTGAGACAATGACCGTTCTGGACTCTGCATCGAGGCTTGACTGCAAGATTATCGCGTTTTCCTCCGGCGGAAAGATGAAACAGTACTGCCAAAAAAACCGAATCGAGTATAGAAACGTACAAAAGATCCACTCGCCGCGGGCCTCATTTATCCACTATGTCTATTCGATCCTTGGCACGCTAAACTCCATCATACCGACAAGCAAGCAGGACATAGCAGAGTCGATTGCAGAACTGGCAAACACCTCAAAGCAAATCAGCTCATCAAATCTATCAAAGACAAACCCGTCTCTGAACATAGCAGAGTGGCTTTCCGGAATCCCGCTGGTGTACTATCCGTGGGGGCTGCAGGCAGCCGCCTTACGGTTCAAAAGCTCGCTGCAGGAAAACGCAAAGTCGCACGCCATGGCTGAGGACGTAATCGAAGCATCGCACAACGGCATAGTTTCATGGGAGGTTCCTTCAAACGTAAAACCGGTACTGCTGCGGGGCCAAGACGACTATATCAAAACAAAGGAGAGGTGGGACATACTAAAGGAGTATTTTGCGCAAAACAACATCCCCTACAAGGAAATCACCTCGGTAAAGGGGAGCATCCTCACAAAACTGGTCTGCCT
>CAZITM010000094.1:0-2544 GCA_964542205.1 uncultured Candidatus Nitrosotenuis sp. | reverse complement strand
AACAGTGCGAAAACTTGACAGGGCCGTCAGTTTATACCAATATCTTGTCTCTTTCTGTGTTTGAGACCAGTTCCTGCTTGTCTTCAGAATACACGGATGCTGGGCCGTACGATGCATAGCATCCAAGGTCCATTGCCTTTCTGAGTTGTTTTTTGCTGCCATCAAACCAGTGCAGCAAAAAGCCAGATATCTTGTACGATGGAATTATTTCAAAAATTTCATCTAGTGTTTTTCGCGAATGGACAGATACTGGTTTTTTCATTTTTTCGGCCTCTTCGAGAAGTTTTGTAAAGACCTGTTTTTGTCTTTGAAACTCTTGCTCGTTTGCGGTGTATGTCTTGTCAAGGCCTATCTCGCCAATCCCGGAAATGATGCTTGCGTTTTTTCGTATCAGAGACATCATTGATTCCAGATCGTCATGCGCTTTTTCTGGATGAATCCCTATAAATGGCAGGACAAACCTGCTTTTCTTCGATATCTCTAGTGTCCTGTGGGATGATATGTTGTCCATAGAAACGGCACAGGCAATTATCTCAAGTCTCTTCATGGAGTATAGTATAGAGTCGATGTCGTTTTGGTATTCAGGATCGGAGAGGTGGACATGGGCGTCAAAGAGCATGGTTTTTTGACTTTTCTGGGTGTTTTTAAGTTTGTAGATGTGTATAAGTATGTGGAATTTTTTCACTCACAATCCTTTATCGGTAGATCATCAGATTGATTTTAATGAAGTCATCAGAACTTGGGCTTTCAGCGATGTATAGGATCCTAAAAAAGGCAGGCGCAGACCGAGTAAGCGACGAATCCGCAGACGAGTTGCGGCGGGTTTTAGAAGAGATTGCTATGACAATTGCAAAAAGCGCAGTAGATATGTCAAATCATGCCGGAAGAAAAACAATTCGCGGTGAAGATGTCAAGCTAGCATCAAAAACCTACATCAAATCATAAGAGTTTAATCCTTGTCGGGGCGAGTTTTTTTGCTGGTGAGGTGGCAGAGCGGCTATGCGTTCGCCTGCAGAGCGAATCTATAAGGGTTCGAATCCCTTCCTCACCTTCAAGTGAACCTCACTATCACCGTACCCTTCATCCATGGGTGCAGCCTGCAATAATAATCGTGAAACCCGCCCTCCTCGAACTTGTGCGAAAACGTCTCTGCGGCATCCAGCTGCCCACTATCAAAGGTTCCATCGGGTTTGTCATAGTGGCCTCCAGTTACGGTGTGAAACGCCGAGTCGTCGTTTTTCCATGTCACTGACTCTCCCTGGTATATCACAACTTCACTAGGCAAATAGCATGTGTTTGACTCCTCGCAGCCAGGCCTCGACGAAGACATTGTGATGGAAACTAGATTTGGAATGATTTCGGGCTCTTTTGTGCCCTCCTTTGTTTCCATGCCAAGAAATATTCCAACGAGTGCGATCGTCACAGCTGCTGCGGACACGGCTAGGATCTTTTTTTGCACGAGTTCCTGCACGGGGTTGCTAATTTATTTTTGAGGCGGCCTAGGTTATTACATAATAACCAGCTTTTCTAAATACCCCTTGCACAAGACATGTCGTGGCGGAAAAGAACAATGGGCTGTTAGAATACATCCCTGGCTCTCACTCGCTCCTGGTTCAGAAAAAAGCAGAACAGCCGCTTGAAGGTTTTTCTCAAAACATCAAAGACAGCATTTTAGAGTACGCAGAGGACTCTAAAAGCGACGTCGAAAAGGGCCACAACTTTTTGCACTGGGTACTGACTCGGGTTTTTGAGGCAACCGAGGACGACGCCTCCGACGCGATAATCGACGGAGCAAACGATCTTGGGATAGACGCATACTTGCCGGTTGATTTTTCTGACAACAAGATACGACTCTTCCAGTCAAAATATGGCACTGCGCACTCTGAAGAGGCGATTGCCAAGTTCAAAGAGGACGTCAGGCGCCTTTTGAGCAGAGATGTCACAAAGATGAGGCCGGAGCTTGCAAACTTGGTAACAAAGATTCAGGAAAGAAATCTCAAAGTCGAGTGCTGCTACGTCACGGATCAGCCGGTAAGCTATTCGGACGACACTGTAGAGATAATGGACATTAACAAAATAGTGCAGAGCCTCTGGGATCGGATAAAAAAGCCGGCGGCTGGCAAAAAATCCAGGATAAAGCTGGAAGAGATGATCCGCTACAAAAACACGGTTTTAGGCATACTAAGGCTCAGGGAGTTGACCGAGTTCGTGACAAAGAACCGTGACTATGTGTTTGAGTCAAACATAAGGCAGTGGATGCAGTTTAAGACAAACGTCAACAAGGGAATCCGTGAGACGCTGCAAAGCTCACCTGACAAGTTCTTTTATTACAACAACGGAATCACAATAGTAGTAAGCGACTTTGAGGTAGATGGCACCGACTTGGTTCTCCATGCGCCACAGATAGTCAACGGCGCGCAGACGTCAAACTCGATTTTGGATCACGCCAAAAGGACGAACAATCTTGATGGTAGCATCACCGTAACAATAATCAAAGCAGACGACGAGCAGGACCAGAACAACATAACAAAATACAGCAACTCG
>CAZITM010000093.1:0-2815 GCA_964542205.1 uncultured Candidatus Nitrosotenuis sp. | reverse complement strand
TGATTTCACCGGGGGGTGTAGGTTACGATATCAATTGCGGTGTCAGATTGTTGCGAATGAACCTTACCGAAAAAGAGGTAAGGCCAAAGCTAAAGGAACTTGTAACTGATCTTTTCAATTCCATTCCGTCGGGGGTCGGCTCCCACGGTGCGGTAAAGCTAAACTATTCACAACTTGACGAGGTTCTGGTACGGGGCGTAAACTGGGCCATCGAGCACGGCTACGGAACAAAAGACGACGCCGATGTATGTGAGGAAAACGGCCAGATAAAAAACGCAGACCCAAACAAGGTCTCAAATACCGCAAGAAAGAGGGGCGCGCCGCAGCTTGGAAGCCTGGGGTCCGGAAACCATTTTCTGGAGGTGCAAAAAATAGAAAAAGTCTACGACGAAGAGGCCGCAAAGAGGATGGGGATACAGGAAGGTAACGTAACTGTTCTCATTCACTGCGGCTCAAGGGGCTTTGGACACCAGATCTGCAGCGACTATCTGCGGATATCGGAGCAGGCGCTAAAAAAATACAACATCTCGCTGCCAGACAGGGAGCTTGCATGCGTCCCGAACACATCCGAAGAAGGCGAGTCGTACCGAAAGGCAATGTTTGCCGCGCTAAACTTTGCGTGGAGCAACAGGCAGATGATAACCCACTGGACAAGAAAATCATTTGAGCGAGTATTCAAAAACTCTGAATCTGACCTGGAAATGAAGCTAGTCTACGATGTAGCACACAACATTGCAAAGGTCGAAAGGCACAAAATTGACGGAAGGGAAAGGCCAGTAGTGGTTCACAGAAAGGGCGCAACGCGGGCATTTCCTGCAAACCGCGACGAAATACCACAAAAATACCGTGACTTGGGACAGCCAGTACTCATTCCAGGCTCGATGGGAACCGGGAGCTGGATACTTTTGGGCAAGCCAAACTCGATGAATCTGAGCTTCGGCTCGACTGCGCACGGAGCAGGAAGGATGATGTCGCGCTCTCGGGCAAGGCGGGAATACACAGAAGAACAGGTCAAAAAATCACTAAGTGATAAAGGAATTTTCATAAAATCCTTGACAAGGGACGGTGTGGTCGAAGAGACACCGGAGGCCTACAAGGATGTGGATGCAGTGGTAAACGTGTCTCATGAGCTTGGCATAGCTACAAAGGTAGCAAAGCTTGTCCCAATCGGCGTGGTAAAAGGATGAGCGAAGACAGAGAGCTGGAAGAGCTAAAGGCAAGGCGCCTTGCGGAGATGAAAAAAAACATCTCGTCCCAGGCGCAAAAGGATCAAAAACAGCCCGAATCAAAAAAGCCGTCGTACCGAGACATTGTGATCTCGCGCCTTGGATACAGGGGCATGGAGGTCTTGCAAAACGCAGAACAACAATTCCCAAACGAGGCAAAAATAGTAATTGAAAAACTTGGCCAGCTGATCTATTCAGGCGAGATAAACGAGGAGCTGGACGGCGGAAAGCTCTTGGCGCTTTTCAGATCAGTTGGAATTAACGTCAGGATGGCAACAAAGATAAGCATAGAGCAGGACGGCAGGTTCGTGTCGCTTTCTGACAAGCTAAGCACCACATCTGATGAAAATGAAAGTCTTTGATGTCAGCTCTACCGATTATCTGGAGGACAAGCGCCTCATCAACAATGCTTTATCGGATATGGCCGCCCAGTGTGGGATGCAAAACGACTTTGAGTTTGGCAACCCCACTTCAAAGTTTGGCTGGACGTTTTTTAAACTCTGGGTAAAGCCGAGCCTCCAGATGCAAATCGAGGCCAAATTCTCAGACATGATAAAAAAGTCAAAGGGCAGCAAGCACGAAGAAAAGTTTGTCAACTTTATGTCGGATTATTTCCAGTCAAAGGGCTGCAAAGTAAAAATCAAGCTGGTTGATGTTTAGACTCTTCGTCCTCTTTTTCCACCCTTCTTTCTGGTGGTGTCATGAGGAATGGGCGTGACATCGTCGATTCGTCCTATCTTAAAGCCACCCCTCGCAAGCGCCCTGATCGCCGCCTGTGCTCCAGGCCCTGGAACCCGCGGGCCTACTCCTCCTACGGCTCGAACCCTGATGTGAAATGCAGTAAAGCCTTTTGCCTTGGCTGCCTCGACTACGGCGTTTGCTGACTTCATTGCGGCAAACGGCGAGGACTCGTATCTGTCAGCAGTGACATGCACGCCGCCTGAGCTGATTGCGACGGTTTCTGCCCCTGTAAGATCAGTCATGTGAACTATGGTGTTGTTGTAGCTGCTGTATATATGAGCAATACCCCACTTTTCGACTTGTTCTTCTGACATTGGTTACCCACAGTTCGGGGGGCTTAAAATATATTTCATGTCCTTTTGACGCCTGAACTCAGAATTTATGCAACCAACCGCGGTTTGTTATCTCGGCCTTTTGCAAAACGACACCACTCCCTTTTTTTACGCGCCCAATCTCGATTAGTCGGATCCTTTGCTTCTTGGCGATTTTTTTTATCTTTCCAAAATTGCGGGGCGAAACTGTGCCGACCAACTCGTATTCCTCGCCGCCGTTAAAGATAAGATCCAAAAAGTCGAGGCGGTTTTTTCTGGCAAACTCTTCTAGGCCGTCTGCACCTGGCGCAAGTGTGAGTACAAATTTTTTCTTGCTTTGCCTTGCCATTTCTACAAGACATGTAGAGAGGCCGTCGCTAGAGTCCATTGCTGCCGATAGCAGCCCGGATGCCCTGATGCCAAACCAAAGCCTTGGTGTCGGATAAAATACGGCTCTTTTTGCAATGTTTTGGAATTTCGGCGAGGCCTTTTTGCCGTTGAGAAGGATCTCAAGGCCTGCGGAGCTCAGGCCAAAGG
>CAZITM010000092.1:0-3290 GCA_964542205.1 uncultured Candidatus Nitrosotenuis sp. | reverse complement strand
GTAATGCCACTTACCGCATCGCCTGCAAAGGTTGCTGCAACAAGAGGGTATGGTGCCAAAGTCCTACTGGATGGGATAAACTATGACGAGTCGTGGACAAAAGTGCAAGCAATTTCAAAAAAAACAGGAGCAAAGATAATCCATGCATTCGATGACCCAAAAATAATTGCGGCAAATGGGGCAATAGGCCTCGAGATTCTAGAAGACCTTCCTGGTGTGGAGGAAATTTATGTTCCAATTGGTGGTGGTGGGCTTGCAGCAGGAATCCTAATAGCAGTAAAAAAGACAAATCCGAAGGTCAAAGTAATCGGCGTAGAGTCAAAGGCATTTCCCGCAATGAAAAATTCACTCAAGGCAGGAAGACTCCAAGCGGTCAAGGGAAACAGAACTATTGCAGACGGCATTGCAGTAAAGACACCAGGTAAAAACACGTTTAAGATAATCAACGAGCTAATCGACGACATAGTTCTAGTGGACGACACGCAGCTGGTCAAAACGATGTTTCTTTTGATGGAGCGAGCAAAGATGGTAGTCGAGCCTGCGGGGGCAGCGGCTTTGGCTTACTTGCTTTCCGCCAGGCCTGCACCAAACAAAAAAGCAGTGCCAATACTAGGCGGGGGAAACGTCGACATGTATCTGCTAGGCCAAATCGTATCAAAAGGCCTTGCAGCGATGAGCAGGATGGTAAAGATATTCATCCTCCTAAAAGACAAGCCGGGAGCACTAAAGGAGGTAGTCGATGAGATTGCTGCGCTCAGTGTCAATATCGTTGAAGTGGTCCATGACAGGCTGAGTTCAAACATCGACGCTGGCACTGCAGGCGTTACATTGAGCTTAGAAACCGAGGGAAGGGAGCATGCACAAAGACTGATTGCACACCTAAAAGCAAAAAACATTCAGTTTAAGCAGCTGACCTGAGATTACTTGAATTTTTTTTGCACAAACTTTACAAGTCCTGCCTTTTTAAGCTCATTTGATTCAGATAGAACTGATGCATGCTGTTTTTCCTTGAATTTTTTTAATTTCGATTTTAGCTCCGGAAACTCGTTTGCCAGTATTTTTACTGCATAAAGGCCTGCATTTGCCGCTTTGTTGACTCCTACTGTAGCTACAGGAGAGCCATTTGGCATCTCTACTATTGAGAGCAAGGAATCCATTCCACCAAACGCAGAAAATTTGAAGTTTTTTGATTTGTTCTCGGACTTGTCGTTATACACCATTATTGGGACACCGATCACCGGAATTACTGTATGTGACGCAATCATCCCCGGTAGGTGTGCAGAACCTCCGGCGCCAGCAATAATTACCTTGAATGTGTTTTTTTCTGCGTGTAGCGCATATTCGTGTAATCTAGTAGGTGTCCGGTGCGCCGACACGATTTGATCTTCATGACTTATGCCAAAATCATCAAGTATCTTTGCAGCACCATGCATTATCTTGCTGTCTGAACTGGAGCCCATGATTATACCGACCAGTGGTTTTTTTGGAATCACGATTCTTGAAAAGATGATGATGCTTTTAACAATATCTGGATCAGATACTATTTTTAATCCAAGATTTGTCTGATGTGATGTTGAAACAGGTTCTAGGCATAATTGGAGGCGGGCAGCTTGGAATGATGCTTACCGAGGCGGCAAAAAAGATGCCCCAGTACATATCTGAAGTAATAGTCCTCGATCCTACCAGAAACTGCTCTGCCGCACAGGTAGGCGCAAAACAGATCATAGCCGACTTTAAGGACAGAGAGGCAATTTTGGAGCTTGCTTCAAAGGTGGACATTCTGACATACGAGATAGAGTCAGGCGACGGCACTGTCTTAAGGGAGGTAGAATCAAAGACGACAATCAATCCATCCCCCGAGACGCTACGAATAATTCAAGACAAACTTTTGCAAAAATCATTTCTTTCCCAAAACAGCATACCTGTCACAGATTTTGTACAAATAGAGTCACCTGCAGACTTGGAACAAAAAATAAAAAAATTTGGCTATCCGTCACTTCTAAAAGCCAGAAAGGACGCATATGATGGTAGAGGAAATTTCATAATAAAATCTGAAAAAGATCAGGCAAAGTCATTTGAGTTTTTCGCAGGAAGAACATTAATGCTTGAAAGGTTTGTTGATTTCAAAATGGAAGTATCTGTAATGGCTGCAAGAAGCACAAAAGGGCAGATAGCCACCTACCCGCTAGTAGAAAATATACATGAACGAAATATTTTAAAAATGACCATTGCACCTGCCAGAGTATCTTCAAACATTGCAAAACAAGCAGATAACATAGCACGCCAAACCATGCAGATACTTCACGGCGCAGGTGTGTTCGGAATTGAGATGTTTGTCACGGCTGATGATAAAATTCTGATAAACGAAATTGCACCACGAGTTCACAACTCTGGACACCACACACTGCAATCAAGCAAGACGTCACAATTTGAGCAACATTTACGTGCAATACTTGGCCTTGAGCTCGGCGATACGACCTTGCTGCACCCAACAATAATGTACAACATCTTGGGGCCTGACGAATTTACTGGCAAGTACAAAATTCCAGACATTAAGATCCCAAATCTTTACCTAAAGATGTACGGCAAATCAGAATCAAAACCACAGAGAAAGATGGGACACTTTAATCTAGTAGATGAAGACAATGCTCTTGGAGTAAGCGGCTTGCTAGAACAAATCGAGTCCATAAAAGACCAAGTCAAACTTTTGCCTGCTTGATCACGCTGAGCATAAAAAATAGACAAGAAGGTCTTTCAAACTATACACGCTAATATACTAGATTTACGAGGAAAGTTACCCATTGTTGGATAAAGACGAACTGATCACCATGCTTGGGCATTTTGACTTGGAAGAAATTGATTCTAAAATATACATAGGTTTGTTGCAGATTGGCCCACTTTCCGTGGGAAACCTGGCAGCGAAATTGGAAATAGAGCGGAGCAAGGCCTACCGATCATTAGAAAAGCTGCGAAGCATGGGCCTGATAACAACAACACTTAGCAATCCAGTCATCTGCAAGCCGGTGGAGCCGAAAGAAGCACTTGCAAACATCATACAAAGAAAGGAAAATGAATTCATCACAATTCCCGACCCGGAAGATGGAGATTATCAGATTCTGACCCAGGGCACGGGAAGTGGCGAATACACCATAAAAGCTGATCAGATCAAAGAATATGATGACGGAACGATAGCCTCAAGAAACCTCCTCGAAAGGACAGGCGCATCCGGAGTGGGAGGAATGGAAAGTTTTCTTCTAGATTTTGAAGACTCGGACTTTCAAGATGAAAAC
>CAZITM010000091.1:0-3363 GCA_964542205.1 uncultured Candidatus Nitrosotenuis sp. | reverse complement strand
GCTTCCGGTAGGGGCAAGAATAACATGTGCAGATAACACCGGTGCAAAGATATTGGAGATAATAATGGTAAAGCACACAAAGACAAGAACATCAAGATATCCGGCAGCAGCAGTCGGTGACTTTGTCAACGTTACCGTCAAGAAAGGCCCGGCAGAGCTGAGAAAGCAGATCTTCGGTGCAGTGATAATCAGACAAAAATATCCTATTCGAAGACTAAACGGAATCCGCGTCTCGTTTGAAGATAATGCAGCAGTGCTTGTGACGCCGGAAGGCGAAATAAAAGGCACCGACATCAAAGGGCCGGTTGCAGCAGAAGCCTCTGAAAAATGGCCAAGGGTAGCAAACCTGGCATCGATGGTGGTATAAGATGAAGCCCTCGACTATCCGAAACAGGACAATTTACAACGCGTCATTATTTGCAAGAAGCAAGATGATGTGCGGTCATCTCTCAAAAGAGCTGCAGCAAAAATACAATAAAACCAGCATCCGAGTAACGGAAGGTGACACGGTTCGCGTCATGCGCGGCGAGTACAAGGGGGTGTCAGGAAAAGTTACACGGGTATCAACTGAGAAAAACGGAATATCGATTGAAGGAATAAAAAAAGAAAAACTCAAGGGAGGGAATCTTGACGTTTTCATTCATACCTCAAATGTTTTGGTAACCGATCTTAACACTGAGGACAAGTGGCGACAGAACAAACTAGACGGAAAAAACCCCAAACCTGTAAAGGAAGTAAAGCCAAAGGAGCAACCAAAGCAACAGACAAAACCGGAACCAAAAGAGATCAAAAAGCAAACAAAAGGAGAAAAAGAAAAACTAAAAGAAGCAAAAAAACCAGAGCCAAAAAAAGAAACCAAGCCAAAAACAGTTAAACAAGCCAAAAAGGAGGACAACTAATGCCACGAATAGCTGGAAGTAAGAAACTCAAAAGACAGATGGCCCCGATGTTCTGGGGCATCTCGAGAAAAAAGCCCAGGTTTGTAACTACTGTACGACCAGGCCCGCACTCTAAGCACTTTTCGATACCCACGGCAGTGTTTCTCAGGGATACACTAAAACTGGTTACTACTACACGTGAGGCAGAATATGCAATTTACAATGGCAAGGTAAAAGTCGACGGAGTAAAAAGAAAATCTGTACACCATGGAATTGGACTGATGGATGTAGTAGAGCTAGATGGAATGTCTGACATCTACCGACTCGTTCCAAAACAGGGACATATCTTAGAACCGATTAAAATCAAAAACAACGAAAAAGCAGTAAAATTAGTCAAGGTGACAAGCAAGACTTCGATTAAAAACAAAAAAACACAGCTCGGATTCCATGACGGCCGCTCACTCATCTCAGACATTGACGTCAGTGTTGGTGACTCGTGCCTCATGCAGGTTCCTGAGCAGAAAATAACCGAAGTGCTCAAGCTGGAAAAAGGCTCAAAGGTGCTAGTCACAAAGGGAGTCAACGCAGGACAGATAGCAGAAGTAAAAGACATCAAAGAGGGAACGTTTGTGCTACCAAAACGTGCCTTGCTGTCATTTGGGCAAAGAGAAATCGAGATCCCAGCTGAATTGGTTATGGTAGTGGGCAAAAAGGAGCCGATTATCCAAGTAGCGTGATACTATGTCAGAACAACATGTAATGAAAAAAATTAGACTAGAAAAAGTCGTCCTAAATATGGGCGTCGGAAAATCTGGCGAAGCCATCGAGGTGGCAAAAAAAGCACTAGATCAGATCACCGGCAAGAAGTCTTGCGCCCGTGATGCCAAAGAAACCCAACGTGACTGGGGAGTAAGAAAAGGCGAGCCAATCGGCGTTGCAGTGACCGTACGTGGCGAAGATGCAACAAAGCTCCTAAAAAGACTCTTTGAGGCGGTAGGGAACAAGATCAAAGGAAAGTCATTTGACAATTTCGGAAACGTCTCGTTTGGAATCAAAGAACACATCGACATACCTGGAATAAAGTATGACCCACAGATTGGGATCTTGGGACTAGAGGCAGCAGTCACACTCACAAGACCTGGCTTTAGCATCAGAGTAAGAAGCAGACACAAGGCAAGCGTCGGAACCCACCACAGAATATCAAAGGACGAAGCGATTGAATTTTTAACTAGCGAGTTTGGAGTTGCAATAGTATAATGAAAGATCGTACCTACAAATACACAGGCAGAAAAGAGCACAAGTTCGGCAAAGGCTCCAGATGGTGCAAAAGATGTGGCGACTATACGGCAGTAATTCAAAAATACAATCTTATGATATGCCGACGTTGCTTCAGAGAGGTAGCAAATTCGCTAGGATTTGCGAAATATAGGTGAGAAAAATGCCAGCAACTAACATACTCTCAAATCTCTTCAATACGTTATACAATAATGAGGCAAGAAGGAGGACAGAATGCGTGATTTTACCCACATCGAAACTTGCAATCGAGGTGCTCAAAACACTCCAAAAACACAACTATATAGGCGAATTTGAACATATTGAGGACGGACGAGGAGGAAAATTTAAGATCAAACTATTGGCACACATAACAAAATGTGGCGCAGTCACTCCTAGATTCAAGGTAAAAAAGAATGAGTTTACTGACTGGGAGCAACAATATTTGCCTGCATACAACAGAGGAATGCTGGTAGTGACAACAAACCAGGGAGTAATGTCGCACCACGAGGCAGAAAACAGGGGAATCGGGGGGTTCTTACTAGGATATGTCTACTAAGCAGGTCGAGATTTTCCAAACCACCTTTGAGGTTCCTCAAAAAGTCAAAGTTTCACTAAACAAGCACATGTTGCTAGTTGAAGGACCGTTGGGGAAAATCTACAAGAACTTTAAGAGAATCCCAGTCAATCTCGAAGTTAAAGACAACAAAGTCACAATAAAGGCACTCAATACCAGAAAGAAATACTATGCCATAGCAAATACAGCTTTTTCAATAATTCGCAGTCTATGTGAGGGTGTTGTGGATGGTTATACAATAAAAATGAAGGTAGTCTATGCTCACTTTCCGATAACTGTCAAGACAAAAGACGACATGGTATTAATCGAGAACTTTCAGGGTGAAAGGGCCCCACGTGTGGCAAAAATCCACGGTGCAACAAAAGTTGTGGCAAAAGGAGACGACATCACCATCACCGGTCCTGTGCTAAATCACGTGACCCAGACAGCTGCCGGCATCCAATCTGTCACCAAAGTAAAGAACAAAGATCACCGTGTCTTTTTGGATGGCATCTACCTATACCACAAGGCCAAAGGCATCGAAAAATAATTTCAAACTTCAAAGTAAGAATTAAATCGCATACATCTAGGTACAAACGTGTTGCCGCCCTAGCTCAGCGTGGTAGAGCGCCTGACTGTTAATCAGGGGGTCGTCAG
>CAZITM010000090.1:0-3380 GCA_964542205.1 uncultured Candidatus Nitrosotenuis sp. | reverse complement strand
TCTTGTCAGTAGATCTTGTATCCATTCCTTTACCAGCGGATCGGCGGTAATTGGATGCTCTTCATTGAATCTTTTGAATTCTTGATAGGATACTTTTCTAGCTTTGACGAATCTACCACTATCAGAATCCTTTTTCAGTAAACCAAGTTCAACAGCCTTATTGAGGTACTCGTAGATCGTGTCCCTGTGCCTTCCCATATCAGTAGCGATCTCTGAAATCGACATTGGCTCATGCTCCTTGTTACCAAGATAGCAGTCAACCGTCTTTTGAATAAGAGCGATCTGGCTGATCCTCTTTCCGTGTAACCACATTCTCTTACGCTTTGCCATGAGATCTTTCTTGGACATTACCTACAATCCTCCATATCGCCTAGCATGACCCAAAAAAAGGTCGACCAAAAATTCTGAATTTTGTCGGATTTTGTGTAAAAATTTAGGGAGTTTATGCCTGCTATCCGACATCTATAGATATTTTAAAATTTAATCTGCCACGTAGCATACCTATGATTGACAAGGAAGGCCTTGACAAGATATTGCACTTTGTCTCAAAGCGATGGGCAGAACTAAGCCGCGATCCAAACAACAAGGCACTGCAAAGCCTGCCGTCGAATTTCTGGATGAACTCGGTCGGTGGAAAGGCTGGAAACGGCCGCTGGATAACGATGCTCATGTATACGGAAAACGAAAATGACGCAAACGCCCTAAAAGAGGTTCTGCTTCGCTGGCAGTCAAAGGGTAGATCGTCGACACCGGATCTAATCCAGATAAATCGAAAATAGTATATTGTAGGCCCCTCAATTTTTGATGTCGTGGCCGAAGAATACAGCGTCTCAGAAAAAGAGGTTCTGCTCAAGCATTTTTCAAATGTCGACGACTCGGTCTTTGCGATAATTACCCCACGTCAGGTTGATCGGGGAGCGCTCATGTCCAGATATTCCAGGACAGACAAGAGCATGCGGCGGATATTTCTTGACGAGTTTTTGTCAAATGAAAACCGTGGAGAGGAATTTTACAACAAGGTTCTAATAGAATATGGCGACGACTCTGTTGCGGAGCTTGGCATCGCACAAATAGCAATCGAAGGAATATCAAATATCGCGGTAAAAAAAATCGAGGACCGCAGAATAGGGCTGTCGTATCTTGAGAAATCCTCTCGCTATGTGGCGTGGGACAAAAAAGTAAACGGCGAGTTCAAGTTTTTCCGCGAGCCTGCAATCATGCAATCAAGGTTTGCTGACTCGTATCTTCAAAGCTGCAATCTGGATTTTGAGGTGTATTCAAAAAGCATAGAGCCGATGCTAAAATACGTAAGAGAAAAAGAGCCAATAGAGAATCTAAAGTTCAAAGAGTCCTCCTCAGGTGTAGAGGTTCCGTTTTCAAAGCTGAGAGACGAATCCGACATCAAGTCTGCCACCATGATTTACAATGCCACCACAAAGGCAAAGGCCCTTGATATCCTAAGGGGGTTGCTTCCGGCAGCTACGCTCACAAATGTCGGCGTGTCAGGAAACGGTAGGGCATTTGAGTATCTGCTTACGGTCTTGTTTAGCTCAGGTCTTGACGAGGAACGAGCACTCGCCCAGAAGATAAAGCACGAGTTGGACACAACCATCAGGTCATTTGTCAGGCGTGCAGATGACAAATACGGACAAGCAATGCAGGACTATCTCAAATCCATACAAAAATCTGCGCACAGTCTGGCAAAAAAATACCCAGTTTCCGCAAAACCAGGAGGCGCGCAGGTAAGACTGGTAGATTACGAATCCGAGTCAAAAGCACAAAACAAGATAGTTGCAGCCATTTTGTACGAGCAGCAAAGAGTCCCATATGGAATGATACTCAAAAACGTAGAAAAAATGAGCAAGGCCGCAAAATCGCAAATCATCTCTTCTTTTGCAAAGCTCAGAAAAAACAGGAGGCAGAGGCCCCCTCGTGCATTCGAGATGACCCAGTATACCTTTGACATTGTCGGAAATTTCGGGATGTTCAGGGACCTGCACAGGCACCGAGTCCTTACACTTGAGCGCCAGCTACTTACAACAAACCATGGTTTTTTGATCCCAAAGGAGATTGCCGAGATCGGAATTGAAAAGGAGTTTGTCGATTGCATGAAGACATCAAAGCAGGTCTTTGACTCGCTCAGCAAAAGACACCCCCAGCAGGCCCAGTACGTGGTCAATTTTGCGTATAACTATCCGTTTTTTATCAATCTGAATCTGCGAGAGGCATGCCACCTAATCGAGCTACGAACAATACCGCAGGGCCACGTCGACTACCGGCAGGTTGCGCAAAAGATGTTTCTGGCAATAAAAAAGGTGCATCCAAGCCTTTCTGAGATGATCAGGTTTGTTGATCTCAAATCATACGAGCTGGAGAGATTCGAGTCTGAAAAAAAGATAGCAGAAAAAAGAAAAAAATTGGAATAACCCTCTAATATCACCAAACACGATGTTTTTTATGGAAAGTGACAAAGTGGTAAAAACCGACGAAGAGTGGAAAAACAGCCTCAGCCAGGACGAGTACGAGGTCTGCCGAAACAAGGCAACAGAGCCGCCATTTACCGGCAAGTATACACACTGCAAAGACGACGGAATATACCGCTGCACGTGTTGCGGAAACGAGCTTTTTAGCTCTGCAGCAAAGTTTGATTCCGGCACTGGATGGCCCAGCTTTTTTGAGCCGATTCACAAAAATAGCCTAAAGTACGAAACCGACAGCAGCTACGGGATGACAAGAACCGAGGTAATGTGCGCAAAATGCGATGCACACCTAGGCCATGTTTTTGACGACGGCCCCAAGCCAACAGGCAACAGATTTTGCATCAATTCGATTTCACTCAAACTCGAACCGAAACAGAATTAATAAATCGGTATTCAACCAAATCATTTGAGATGTTTTTGAGAAGGTGGAGTAGAGGGGCTTGCGCTTAATTGTATGCGGTTTTGGCACTGTAGCGCAGAGCCTGGCAAAATTATTGGTATCAAGATCAGACGATCTGTATGCGAAATACGGAGTCATGCCGAGGATGGTCGGAGTCTTTGACAAAAAGGGCGGGGCGACAGATCCGTCAGGCCTTGACCTGAACAGGCTAGTCGAAATAAAAAAGAAACACGGCTCAGTAAAACACTACGACAAATCAAAGAAATTCCGCAGCGGCCTTGACCTAATCAATAATGTCGATGCAGAGGTATTGATAGAGACCACAGCAAGCAACTACAAAGACGCCGAACCCGGCATGTCGCATATAATGGCCGCCATGAGAAAGGGCATGCATGTCATTTCTGTCAACAAGGGGCCCTTGGCACTTGCATTTCCGTCGCTAATGGAGCTTGCCACATACAACCACGTACTCCTCAAGTTTTCCGGTACGGTTGGTGGCG
>CAZITM010000089.1:0-3400 GCA_964542205.1 uncultured Candidatus Nitrosotenuis sp. | reverse complement strand
TTCAAAGTTATTTGGATAGTACTACTAACTCTCCCCTCATAGTGGGTTGATGATACGTGCAAATGTAGTCAAAGATGCCGCTTTTTGAAGCTGTGAATTCAATGACGGTGTTTTCTTGTGCGTTAACATCGCTGTGAATTTTGTATGCCGGATCATTAATTGTAAAGGTATGGTGTTCTTGAGATTCTACTGGCTCCAAGTTGTAAAAATGCACCTTGACACGATCGCCTTGCTTTACAACTATGGTATCTTGTGAAAACATGTCTGGAGGAATCGCTAGTGCTTCTTCGTTTATGTGTTCGTCAACCTGTGTAAAGATAAAGGCCTCTCTGGTCACAGGGCGGTATTCTTCTTTCTCATCTTCTTCAATTTCTATTTCAAAATCAGCCAGTGAGATGCTTGCAATTATTATGGATGCCACCGCAATGACAATGGCTGCCATGCCAATTCTCAGATTCTTTGACTCTGCTATACTCAATGAAACAGTACAGCTGATCTTGGTTTATTAATAAGAAATATGATTATCATTTTTGATTTTAATCAGGATTATTTTTGCCTAAAATGCGGCAAGACCGACAAAAAGCATCATTCCAATCAACAAAAACGGCATCAGTGGAAGCGTGATCGTCACATAGTTGCAATTCCCATATTTCTCACAGTCCGGGTCATGCCTGAAGGCAAACTTGTGCCTTCCATCGATTATTTTCTCGGCAGCAAATCCCTGCTCGTCGCCATTTCTCTGATGAACCAAAAAGAACGCAATCAGTTTTTTGGAGCATGATTCATCTAGGTCCGTAAACAGTTTCCCATTTCTAACCAATGTTCTTAAGTTTCTGTAGGAATTGATCAATACCGCATACGATGACGCAAGCACCAACGCAATTACCAAAACAAGCATCGCAACTGGAACTCCATCATACAGGGGCAGTATGATTGACAACGTGCCAAGTGCCAGTACGTCCGCTTCACCAAACAATCGCAGCTTCCAGCACAAAAACACCACAAACACCCCGAGTGCAACCCACACCAGTATTGATGGTGGCGGCCAGTCAAAAAAATACAAAAACAAACCAACGACGCCAAAAACAACCCATAACATATCGTTTATCTTGCCAGATCTCAGATCATAACATGATGCGACTGCAAGCATCCCAAATGCGACAAAAATCCTGACAGTCTCTATGTCGCTCATGCGGTGATTGGCTCCTCTGCAACATTTCCCGCAGTCTTGCTTTCGATAAGAAACGAGTCTATCTTGTCACCGACATCAAAGTACCATCTTTGTATGGCCCTCAAATCAGAGTCAAACTCGCCCAGCCGTTCAATCATCTCGTCTGGAATCCTTATAGTCTGGTTTGCGCATCGCATGACGTAGTTTTTCTTGATTAGCGTACCGTGTACCCTGTATGCGTGTGTTATGAAGCGCCTGATCCTCTCAAAGAAGAATCCTACCACGTAAAAGTCAGGCCTGTTGCTTTTTTGCATGTTCTTTTGAAAAACGTACACGTTTGCAAGCAGAATCAGAGAAAACAACGGCAGGCCAAGCCTTGAGGCGACAACATACCACCTGCCTTTTTCCGTAATCTCGTATGATATCGGGCGCGATGATTTTTTTTCCAAAAGCCCGACGGAGTGCAAGTGATGCATGTTCCTGCAGACGTCTTTTCTTGGGTTTCTTGAGAGCACTTGGCTTGAAAACTTTGAGATGATGTCTTGTGTTCTCATTCCAGAGTAGAACGACGACAAAATTCTAAAGGGCGTTGATGAGGGCCGTATCTTTCGATTGACTAGGATCATCCGGTATATCTGTGACTTGGCTCTCTTTGTAAGTGTCATTTAGGATCTTGGAGAAAAAATTACTACGAACCTTGCCTTTTTGTCGGTCAATCTTGATGCGAATTTTTTCATCTGCGGTACATTGAAGGTACGCACAAAAACATCCGATGTATCCTCATCAACCAGTCTGAGAAATTCTGCAGCCCTTGGCGGCAGTGAAAAGATCCGGTGGCCCTCGTCTCCTTGTATTACTATGAGGCCTTTTTCGTCTTTGATTGGAGATATTACCTTTTTTATCATGTTGACTCGGTACAGCCCTGGTCTTTCGACTCTAAGTATTGCCATGCCCGGGACAGTGCCTACCAGATCCTTTGCTTTTTGTCTTTCCTCTTGGCCGATGGGCTGGGACAGAGCCCTTGCAGTCCTAGTAACGGGCAGCGTGGGTTCTTGGCTGAAAAAGACCACCTCCCTTTCTTTGTTTTTGAGATACTGCCTAAAGTAAACATCCAGTGTCTCGGGGCCTGGAAACGCAAATTTTCTGTCAGACATGGAGTGGCTCATGATAGCAATGAATTGTTCCACTACATCTAGCTGAATTTTTTCTGGAATCCTGCTTACAAGCTCAGCAAAATACGGCGGAATGACGGCATTGCTGTACCTAACTGAGAGCTCATGGGCAAATGACTTGAGCCTGTTTTTTGCCTCATTGTTTGCAATGTGGCATCCGACAAGTCGTGTGAGGTGATCACCGAGCTGGAGCCTTTGCCGAATCTGTTCTGGATTCTCGCCGCACTCTATCATGTAGTTGATGAGATCAATCAGCTCAAACGGATTGAGTGGGCTGTGTTGGTTGAACTTTACATGCAATGCCAGAACATCACTTAGCGACTCTGCATGATACAGAATAGCTAAGATCGTGTTTAGGCCTGCGAGTCTGAATCCCTCCACAATCGTATGGCCGTCAACTATGTACATTGAATTTTGGCAAAGTGCGACCTTAATTGGAGGAATCTCTGATTTTAGTTTGGGGTCTTTTGCCGCTGCCGCAATACGCTCCGTGGTTTTGGCAGAGTGAAGTGTTATCTGAATTGGTGATCTCTGCAGCTTGGAGATCTCAATTTCCTGGATGGCAGAAACTTCGGCCAGCACTAAAGAACTCCCCTGATCATCTGGACTGCTATTCTTGCGCGGTATTCGTTGTTACCGGTAAGTGCGCCGGCGATTCTTCGTGCATTATTCTTGAGCGTCTCTCGGTCTATCTGTTTTTGGACGCTGTTTACATGAATGTTCAAGTAATATTCGAGCGAGTCGGCAGCGCAATCGGGAATAACCTTTGCCTGATCTTTTGATGCCATGGTGAGCATGATGGTGTGGACAAGTGAGCACGCCCTGAGTAGGGTGGGAACCCTCTTTACAGAAAACGCAAACGCAACTGCTTGAATTATCTCGTCTTGTGTCTTTGGTATGGAGTATCTCCTGCACGAGGTAAACAACGAAAACAGCGCAATTGCCGCGTTTGCGTTGATATCTGTGTTTTTTTCCAGCTTTGAAAATGTCCTCCACGCGTCATGCGATGCATAATCTGGCAGGCCAAGCTTGTTACAGGCGTTAGAAAAACTCGAAG
>CAZITM010000088.1:0-3641 GCA_964542205.1 uncultured Candidatus Nitrosotenuis sp. | reverse complement strand
GAGGTTGATGTTCAAAGTGATCCTATTGTTGATATTGCTTTGGATTTTGTGAGATTTGCTCTGACATTTGCCTTTGACGGCATGGAAGAGACTCTGAGTATTGGGGAGGTCATGGTTCTAGAATCATTTCCAGAACAATACTGACTAGAAGTATCGTCTACATCAGCACACGGCGGCTTTGGAGATAGAACTGGGCAAATAATTACGCAGACACTGACCCCACACGTAATGGAGATCCTAATATCTGAAGGGAAAGTGATCTCGGCAGTCACAGATAGTCAGTGGGACGAGTTTAACCATCAATATGTCCTAAAGAAACCCTAGCTCAATTCAACAATTATTGCTGCTTTTTCCGAGCTTTCCAATTCCTCGCGTACGGCACTTAGAATATGAGATGCCGAAGTCAGGCTCGAAAAGTCGACCAGTTTGAGGTTGTTCAACAGATAGACTTGAGGGGCAATCTCACTTTGCCTTGACTCTAAAAAGTCGTCAAGTTCTTCAAGTATGGATATTTTCCCACCCTGAAAGATTTTTGCATTTTTTAGCGACAGCTTCTGCCTCCCAAACCTGTCTAGGACCAGTACGTGATGTTTGTTCTTCTTGCTAAAAAGTTTCTTTTCTGAGACATGACCTGTAAACACGAAATAATGATCCGTCTCAAAGCTCAGCTCGACTAGATCCTTGCCAATATTCATCAGTTCGCTTGCACGCAGCAAGGCCTCGTCAAGCGTGAAAACATTTTTGGCATTTTCTGAGCTATCGAGTTCTACATTTCCAGTGGCAGATACACGCAGCAATGATTTTTCTGCTATGTACTCGCTGTGTATCACTATTGACTCGGGCACTGCGCCGCGGTCTATCATGATTGCATGCATCTTTTTGTGAAGCTCAGAAATTTGATGCGACGTTGGGTTTGTTAGGGTGTGCTCGATTTCTTCTTGGATCATAGACGATGCAACACCAATTGATGATATCACTTCGGCATGCTCTGCCTTGACATATGTTATGCCGAGCTGTTTTGCCACAAACGGAACCAAGACTGACGCACCTCCGCCGCCACCAATCACCTGGGTTTTTGTCTTGTCTAACTTGAACTCTTTTAGGATCTTTGAAATTGCCTTTGTTATCTCAAATGATGCTGTTTGGATTACAGACATTGCAGCTTCGGGGCCGGAAACTCCGATTTCGCGTCCGAGCATCTCCATTGCGATTTTTGCAGACTTTTGATCCGCATATGAGTAATCATTTTTTTCGATCATTCCAAGCGCATTTGCTGCACATGTGTTTGTAATGGCAAACGTCTCATCATCACACTGTATCGCAACGTACGGCTCGACATCGCTTTGCTTTGGTTTTACGAGCGTAATTTTGCCTTTTTTAAGGACTTCAGGATCGGCAAAACACGCATAACGCATGCCTGCGATGTGTGCACTGCGTGGCCCCACTTTCCAGACCCGTCTGTCCTTTAACTTTATCATGCTTCCCCCCGCCACGCCAAGAATTCTGACATCCATAGAACGAATGCAGGTCGGATGATCCTTTATTGTGACATAACGAACCTCTGGCTTGCCGTTTTTTATGATGCAGATGTTGGTGCTTGTCCCCCCTACTTCAACAAAAATTCCGTTTGTGACTTTGAGATACAACAATGCACCAGCAACGCTTGCGGCAGGTCCTGAGAGAATTGTAAGGATTGGCTTTGTCCTAAACGTCTCCATGTTTGTGACGCCTCCGTCCCCTTTCATTATCATCAATGGTGCCTTTACCCCAGCGTCTCGTATTGCGGCCTCAACAAAATTTGCCACCTCAAACGTCTTTGGAAGAACACTCGCGTTGATTGCTGCAGTGAGTGTTCTTATCTCAAGGCCGTAAATTCCGGAAATTTCATGCGATGCAGTCGCAGGAAGATTGCTAGCGATTGCGTTTTTCATTACAAACATTTCATTTGACGGATCATCAACGCCAAACGCTTCCGTAGCGACAATTGCCTCCACCCCCTTGTTTTTTAATTCAGATATTGTATGTTTTATTTCGGATTCCGATATCAGATGAGCCGTGTCGACAAACACATGCTCTGTCTTTAACGTCTGATCAGAATTGAACTTGGCATCTTGGAGCAAGGTTCTCTTGATGACGTCATTTTTTTCCGGAGTGACTCCCATGGCAATTATGCCAACTTTGGCAGTATCTGCCTCAAGCAGTGCGTTGATTGCCTGAGTCGTACTGTGTGCGATTAGTTCGATTTCAGATATTCCGATTTTGGTTTCGGCAAGAAGGTTTGTCAGTGCTTGGACGATTCCCTCCGAAACTCCTTTTTGTGCCTTGTGCGTCGTGGGCACTGTTGATTTGCCTATTATCTGCCCAGTTTTGATGTCAATTGCGACTGCTTTTGTGAACGTTCCGCCTACGTCTATTCCGACCCTAATGCGTCTCGTATTCATCTACTTCCTTTCTGGACTTGCGCATTGAGGCTATTTTTTCTTCCCGTTTTGGCCTGACTATTAGTACGTATGACGCAGCCGTAAGATACACCCCAAGTAGCGCTATTTGGCTTACGATCGTCTCCAATGTAGGATAGATGCCAGTCATCTTTGCCATGTTTATGTCAAGTCTTGGGATGGTACCAAGAAGACTCGTATACGGTATGGCATCCAATACCTGTAGCTCGCGTATGGCATTTCCTAAAAATGCAATTGACAGATACGCGCCTACGCCCATCGTTAGGCCAAAGAGCATTTTTAGCGGAAGTCTTTTTCCAAGCTTTCTTGTCACATAGTAAACGGCTAAGAGCACACCCAGACCTACGACAAAGCCGAGGCCGACATAGAGCTCCATGTATTTTGCAAACCCGAACATGGCCTCATAAAACAAAATCGTTTCAAACCCTTCCCGGTAGACGGTAAAAAACGATAGCAGGACAAACACTGTAACGCCTCCGGTGGTGGATGCTTGCCAGACTTTTGCCTTGACAAACTCCATCCATCTCTTGTGCTCTATTTTATTTAGAATCCAAAAGCTGACATAGAACAACACTGCCGTGGCAGACAGAGCAGCCATTGCTTCAATCAGCTCCCTGTTTGCGCCGGAAATTGTAATTATGTATGATGCGACAAGCCATGTCACCGCAGTC
Source organism: uncultured Candidatus Nitrosotenuis sp. (assembly GCA_964542205.1). Taxonomy (GTDB): domain Archaea; phylum Thermoproteota; class Nitrososphaeria; order Nitrososphaerales; family Nitrosopumilaceae; genus Nitrosotenuis. The sequence continues at coordinate 511 of CAZITM010000088.1, read as the reverse complement.
GCACCAATTGCAATCACTATTCCATAATACACATATGACTTGAATTGCGTGTTTCGTGATGCTTCGAGATACGTCAGTATTGCGCCAAGAATCAAAACTGATTCCAGTCCCTCCCTGAAAATAACAGCAAATGAGGATGTAAACGCGATTGTTGGAGCAATCTGCCCAGTTCCAGTAACCAGCCTTTCTGATTCATCAAGGCTTCTTCTTATTGATATCGTCACCTGTTCTATTTTTTCATAGTCTGCCTTTTGGTTGATGAGGTTCCTTAGCTCGGCAAACTGGAGCTCGACTTCGAGTGTAAAGTCAGGGTCTATTGCGCGAAGCGGAATCTCGACATTCTCATAACTATCCAAATACGCAGTTCTGGCAGATGTAAACGCCGCCTGGTAATTGCCTTCCCTATACTGCATAAGCATTGTCTGAAGTGTTGCACGGATAAAATCAATCTCAGTCATCACGCCAGATTTTTGGTCTGCCGATGCAGAGCCAATTGGCTGTAGCTCCTTGC
>CAZITM010000087.1:0-3984 GCA_964542205.1 uncultured Candidatus Nitrosotenuis sp. | reverse complement strand
AGGTGCAGTATAAACAAAACGTGGAGATTTCTTACGTGGAGATTTCTGAAATACGGAATTTTATAGTGGCTCTAAACTCTGCACAAGAAAGCAAGGTTGTAGTTGAAGGCAAGCGCGACTCTGCAGCACTACAAAGCCTTGGGTATGCAGAAAAAACATTGGAGTTTCACAGGTTTGGCGGTATAACCAGATTTGCGGACTCTGCCTCAAGACACAGAAATCTGATAATTCTTTTAGATTTTGATAGAAAGGGCAAGTATCTCACAAGAAGAATAATTGAACAGCTCGGACGCCGGACTAGAGTTGATCTCTCATACAAAAAGAAATTAGCCCAGATAACAAACGGCAGATTAAGAGCCATCGAGGAGCTGAGCAGGTATGCATTTTTCGTTAATGGCAGTCTTTAGAGTGTGATTTTTCCGGCTTTACATTCCATGCAATTTATCAAAAATCACCGAAACGCCAGCGCACTACTATGTTTGTGCATTTTAAAAATACCAATTTACTTTAAAATTAGTCAATACTATTAGGCATGCCCACCTTCATGGTTGTACACTACGATGCTGACAATAAGGTAAAACAGATCAAAAATATGGTGGAAAAAACCAATCACCTAAACATATCTGTACTTGATATGCTTTACAATAAAACCAAAAAAGAGTTCTACTGTATTGTTGATGCACCAAATGAGAGTACCATCAGGAATTATTATGAATGTGCAAACATGATGTATGATTTTATCACACCTGTCGAACTAATTCGTACACAGAGTGGTCAAAACAGAGAAAAGTTTGAGATTATTGGCAAGCTGGCAACAAACCTAGCACATGATCTCAGAAATCCTCTTGCCATCATCAAAAACACATTGGAAATAATGGAAACAAAGCAAGAACTCCAACCAAAAGAAATGAAATCATACTATGACCGGATGCACAGTGCGACAGATAGAATATCCCACCAAATAGAAGACGTTTTGGATTTTGTCAGGACTACGCAGACCAACTTTGAGAGACATATCTTGAATGAAATTCTTGAATCGGCACTGGATAAAATAATCGTGCCAGATACAATAAAAATTGTAATTCCGACAAACTATGTGTATGCAATGTGTGATTTTACAAAACTCGAAGTTGTTTTTACAAATCTGATCACAAATTCGATTCAAGCGATGAATGGCGTCGGGCAGATCGAAATCAAGTTTCTTGACGATGCCAGCAATACGACAATACAGATCTCGGACACCGGCTGTGGGATTCCGCAGGATGATTTACCAAAGATATTTGAGCCATTATTTACGACAAAACAAGCAGGGACTGGCCTTGGCTTGCCAAGCTGCAAGCAGATCGTAGAGCAGCACTACGGCACCATCGATGTCTCAAGTAATGTCGGGCGTGGAACTACATTTACCATATCTTTTCCAAAAAACAGATTTGCGTCATCATATCTCGCAGAAACTAAATTAATACAGACTAGATAAAAAAGAAAAGGAAGATTATTTGCTTCCGATGATAAAGACTACGCTTGCAGAAGCGCTCACATCTTGATCAGATGAAAACACTGGGGCTCTTGCAGACTGTGCTTCGGCACCATCATACGCTGCCTTGTAAAAGGGCATGGGTGACGGGTAGCCAAACTCTGATAGTCCCACATGCTTTATCCCAATTATCTGGTAGTCAAGTGGAGTCAGAGCCTTTTCTGCCTTTGATTTTGCGTTCTTTATTGCCTCAGCTAACAGATCATCGCTTACCTGCCTTTGTTTTTGGGGAGACAAGGTAAAGTAGACTGTGTCTATTCTGTTTGCTCCTGCCTGAACTGCACCATCGATTATGTCCGATGCGAGTCCGAGCTTCTTTGTTTCAACGCGTATGATGTTTGAGACGCTGTACCCGACAAGTCTTTGCTTGTAGATTCCAGTTTCTTTGTCCTGGTATGATTCGTACACAGGATAAATTGTGAGCTGGGCGGTGCTGATTTCGTCGTCAGTTATGCCGACTGCCTTTATTGCATCTACAATTGCATTCATTTGTATAGAGTTGGCATCAAACGCCTCCTTTGCGGTCTCTTTTTGTACTTCGACGCCAAACTGTATATTTAACAAGTCTGGATCGACTGAAGTCATTGCAGTTCCTGTCACAGAGAGAGTTTTTTCTCTTGACGGAAACGGTGTTGGTTCCGTCTGGGCCTGTGCGTCAATTCCTGAAGGAATTGCGCCAAGCGAAAACGCCAACGCAAGAACAATTCCTGTCGCTGCTGCGAGTGTTATCGTTTTGTTCATGAGTGTATTTGGGACGATTTGCTTATTACTTTTGATTAAAGTAGAATTTAACCCTAAATTTTAATAAGACGCATCAAATGACGCTTGCGATATGGGCGACGCAGAAGACCCGATGGGAATTAACGAAAAGATTGAGATCCTATCGACGGATGACCAGAGAATAAAGGCGGTAGGTGAGCTCCTAAGCTCGGATTCTAGCAGAGCAATTCTCAAACTGCTTTTCAACGAGCAGATGACTGCAAACCAGATTGCACAAAAAACAGAGATATCGTTACCGCTTGTAATATATCACCTAAAAAAAATGCAGGAGGCCGGCCTCGTAAAGATTGCACAGACTGAAAAAAACACAAAATCGCACGACATGAAGGTGTACACCGTAGACAAATTTGCAATTGTTATACTGCCGTCTGGAATGACCGAGAAGGCAAAATCAAGCAAATCTCTGCACAACTCGTTTAACAGAATATACCGATTTGCTACAATTGGCGGCGCCGCAATAGCTGCATGGTTCTCATCGCAGTTCATACAACAAAACCAGCAAACTGTACTGGATGGCAGCGGCGTAGATACGATGCTTGATCAGACAGAAATGGCACAAAGAGCACTGGAAGTACCAGCAGCAAAGATGGCCCCATTTATGGGCCAAGCTGAGACGGTGACTACCAACGAGCCGACAGTTGGCATCTATGTTTCCATAATAGTCACACTTGGCGTTGTAGTTATAGGTCTCATCATAGAAAGAATACTTCGTTCGCGTAGAAAAGACTAGAAATTATACATCTCTTACACAAGAACATGGCCCTTACAAACCGGGAAAAGGCAATCGTTGTTGTGTCCAATGCAATTTCAGTTTATTCCCTTTATGCCAAAAACCCAGAAACGCTTCCAAAAAACATGTCACTAATTGACTTTGTTCTCAGATCCACGCCTGAAGAACTTAAAAAAGAAATCTCAATTGACCTTATCGACGAAATTTTTGACCATGTTTCAAAAACCCAAGCAGAGCTTTCATAAAGCCTAGGCTTTAACAGAGATCAAAAGAACATGACTTCGATTGCTACTCTTGGCTCCCACTGCGCTCTGCAGGTTCTAAAGGGAGCAAAGGACGAAGGCTTCAAAACAATTCTCATATGTGAAAAGAAAAGAGAGCGTCTGTACAGGCGATTCAAGTTCATCGATGATCTGGTATTGGTCGACTCTTTTTTAGATATGCTTGATGCAAAAAACTCGGTCATTCTTGAAAAAAACAAGGCGGTGCTAATTCCACATGGTACTCTTATTGCGCAAATGAGCACCGAGCAGATAGAATCAATCAAAATACCGATCTTTGGGAACAAGCGGATTCTCAAGTGGGAATCAGACCGGAATCTAAAGGAAAAACTGATGCAAGAAGCAAATCTTGCCATGCCAAAATCCATCCCTTGTCCAAAAGACATCAAAAGGCTCACAATAGCAAAAAGGCACGGCGCGGCAGGTGGCAAGGGCTACTTCATAGCAAGAGACCGGCAGGAGTTTGATGCCAAGGTCAATCGGTCCGAGCGGTACAGTATTCAGAAGTACATTGTCGGGACAAAGATATTCGTCACCTATTTCAACTCCATCGCAAGGAGGCGCCTTGAGGTCTTCGGAGCGGACGTGCGCTACGAAACTGATGCAGATGCTAACCTTCGCTTCGACAACGAGCCGAGCTTCGTGGTCATTGGAAACCT
>CAZITM010000086.1:0-4174 GCA_964542205.1 uncultured Candidatus Nitrosotenuis sp. | reverse complement strand
TGTTGTGGAAAAGGTTTGTGTTCTTGGCGCTGGAAGCACCAAATATGGAAAACTTGATGATAGCATTACAGATATCACTATTCAGGCATCAGTAGGCGCAATTGAAAGCGCCGGCATCGATCCAAAGGAGATTCAGGCTGGGTACATCTCAAACGTTTTTGGCGTAGCAGACAAGCAGGTTCATCTCGGACCAGTAATAATGAGCAATCTCGGAATCCCAGAAAAGCCATCTTTGTCCATCGAGTCTGCATGCGGCAGTGGATCTGTCTCATTTAGAGAGGCCTTTGCAAATGTCGCCGCGGGATTTTACGACGCAGTACTTGTTGTAGGAGTGGAAAAGGTTACCCACACCGGTACAGAGTGGACCACTACATATTTCTCATATTGCTCTGACTTTTTCTATGAGGGTGGTGCAGGGGCATCATTCCCTGGGCTCTTTGCGTCAATGGCAAGAGCATATCTGAACGAATTCAAGGCAACAGAAGAAGATTTGGCCCGCGTCGCAGTAAAAAACCATGACAATGGATTTCTAAACCCAAAGGCACATCTTCGAAAAAAAATCACAGTCGACGACGTGATGAAATCTGCAGTGGTTGCAAGTCCGCTGAAGCTCTATGACTGTTGCCCATTCTCCGATGGCGCAAGCGCAGTCATTTTATGCAATGAAAAGTTCGCAAAAGCTCACTCTAAGAACTACATTGAAGTGGTGGGATCGGGGAGGGGTGGATCACCTGCAACCCTGCAGGGACGTGACCATATGACTACCATCCCGAGCACAAGGCTAGCTGCACAAGCTGCATACAAAATGGCGGGAATAACTCCAAAGGATGTCGATTTTGCCGAAGTACATGACTGCTTTACAATTGCAGAAATTGTAGATACGGAGGATCTTGGCTTTTTTGAAAAAGGACAAGGAGTGCAAGCTATACGGGAGGGACGAACTGCCCTCAACGGAGACATACCCATCAACCCATCCGGCGGACTAAAATCAAAGGGCCACCCGATTGGCGCAACTGGCGTAGGTCAAGTAGTCGAGGTATTTGAGCAACTGACCGGAAAGGCAGGAGAAAGAGCAGTCAAGGACGCCCACATTGGTCTTACTCATAATTTTGGCGCAACCGGGGCAAGCTGCGCAGTACACATATTCAAAAGCGTGTAGAGACTTGACAGTCAAGCAAGAGTTCATAGACGCAGTAAAATCAGGTAAGGTTCTAGCAAGAAAGTGCACCAAGTGCGGACATCTGCACCTTGCCACAGTCTATTTCTGCCAAAACTGCGGCCACAAGGAGTTTGAGAGCAAACTATTAGACGGAAACGGAACCGTTGCTACATATACAATAATCACGGTTCCGCCGGCAGGCTTTGAAAAATACACCCCGTATGCTTGGGTTGTGATGAAAATAGACGGCTACGATCTAAGGATATCGGGATTTCTGGGAGGCATAGGTTCGCCATCACAGCTCCCAATGGGATCCAAAGTCAGGATCATCGGATACGATGATCGCGGAATTCTCTTGGAAAAACAGTGAATCAATTTTACGGAGTTAATTAACAAAATTAAAAAAAGATTTTTAATACTTTCAAAATATTTCTCTCTTCGTTGTCCGTTGATGTGATCTGTGGAAAGTGCGGGGCCAAGATATCCAACATGAAAATGCTCAAGTCGATCAAAGATGTGATGAAACACTATAACAACAAGTGCCCCTCCTGTGGACAGACACTGTCTACCTCAGAGTTCTCCGTCGAAGTAAACAAGAACTGATCAAAAAAGTTTGTTGCAAATTCCGTCACAAGTCTTATTTACTCCTGATCTCTACGCATAATCATGACTATGGAGGCAACCACTGGGGTAATGGATGCAAAAAAGAGTGGCGGCATCTTGCAGTCTACATCAAAGCGCGTAAGGATGATCTTCTCTGTTATGGCAAGCCCAAACAGAATAGACATTTTAAGAATTTTAAACTCAAAGGGGCCCCTGACATATTCTGAACTAAAGTCCCTTGCAGGATTCAAGTCAAAAAAGGAAAGCGGCAAATTCGCATATCACCTAAGAAAACTCCTCAGACAGTCGCTTGTGGCACTAAACAAATCAGAAAGACGTTACACCATCACAAACCTTGGCAAGTTGGTACTCAGCCTTGCAAGGCAGATCGAGGAGCGCTCCATCATCGAAAGCGGCAAAATGTACGTGAGGACTTCGCACGAGTCCATCGAGGAGTTCAACTCCCATAAGATAATCCAGTCTCTGGTACGCGAGGGAAGCCTGCCACTGGAGCTGGCACAAAAAATCACCGAAGAGGTAGAAAACCGCATCTACAAATACCAGACCACGTACCTGACAGGCTCGCTTATTCGTGAAATGGTAAACTCTGTGCTACTTGAGCACGGCCACGAAGAATACAGAAACAAACTAGCAAGGCTAGGCATGCCTGTATTTGATATACAGGAAATGCTCACAAACGTAGACAGCATCGATAACGGCTCCCAGGGCTTGTTCTTCAAGGCAGGCCAGACCATCTTTGCCGAAAACCTCCTCCTTAACACGCTTCCAAAGGATGTTGCAGACTCTCACCTATCTGGCGACATTCACATATCAAATCCAGGAATATGGTCGCTTCTGCCGGACACCATCTTCTTTAACATTAAGGAGCTAATCGAGGACGGAATAGACCTGAAGGGCAAATACCTTGGCGTGACTAGGATCCCGACAATCAAGACCATTGACAACCTGATGTCGTCACTTTCTATGATGATCTCACTTGCGTCTAGGGAAGCATCAAAGGAAATAGTCATGGACGGACTAGTCCAGCTCTGCTTAAAACACGCAAAGAACATCTCCGAGCTCGAAGAAAAGCTGACTGGTGCGTTTGCGACGTCTTCAGTGTCGCCAAAATACACAAAAGAACCAACACTGGTTTCATTTAGACTACAGCTAGGCGCCGAACCAAAAGTGGTGCAGGCGATTCTCAACGCGTACAAAAACTTTGTCAAGATGACACCCGTCCCACAAATAGGCATCATAATTGATCATTCCGCAGGCAAGATCTCAGATGTTTCAGAAACCGTGGCGGAAATAATCTCTCTTGGTGGCAAAGTCCTTTTCTCAAAAGACGAAACCTCGTACAGCGGCGTAGTGAGAATCAAGGGCAAAAACAGCACCTCATCAATCAATCTCCAATCTCTGACTATTAACCTGCCAAGACTTGCCTTTGAATCGAACAAGGACGAGACCTATTTTAGGGCCAGACTTGCACTTTTGATGAAGCCAGCACTCGCCGCAATGTCGCTACGCAAAAAAGACATCTCCGATCTAACGAGAAGGGGACTCAACCCAGTTCTTGCTACAAACACCCAATACATGCAACGAAGCTCCGTCTGCCTTGTCGTAAATATGGTAGGCCTAAGAGAGGCCGTCTTTAGCATCCTTGGCTACAACGACGACAAGGAAGGCAGAGAGATACTTCACAAAGTAATCCAGACCGCAGTCGACGTTGCAGAAAAGAAGGGCAAGGAAACGGGAGATACCGTCATAGTCACCATGACTGAAAGCGAAGGAACCAGCCGCTTTGGCTCCCTTGACGGCGAAAAATATGGGAAAATGTCCGTTCTCAAATCCCTCGACGGGGGAGGCTATTCAGAAGGAGTTGTTATCGAGTCATCCGAACTCGATTCTATAGGCGCCAAAGCCGAAAAGATAGTGGAAGCAAACAAAACTGCCAAGCTCCTAAACGGCGGGTTACTTGTCAGGCTTAAATTCGACAAGGAATCCACGACAGAAGATATAAAGAAGTCAATCGAGAAGGCAGGCGATCTGGTAGGATCATTCAGGCCAAGCAGAGACGTGCCGATCTGTGGAAACTGCGGCTTCAAGGACGAAAAACTATTTGACAAGTGCCCCTCGTGTAAATCACCGTACATTCTTAGCTAAACTCTGAAATTCGCAACGCCTATTTTTGTGAGTTAAAAATTAATCTCTATTGGGAAATAGATCAGTCGTGATATTAACTAAATTCGTTTTTTCCTCTAGGAACGACCATTCCAAGAATTCTTGGAATGGTGTAAACATTGTTGAGCTAAAATCTGAAATCTTTGGCAGTCAGGGTTATATCCCAATTGGTTTTACCTAGTGAGGGGAGACATTATGACAACAGATTTTTCTCAAATAGAAAGTTCG
>CAZITM010000085.1:0-4299 GCA_964542205.1 uncultured Candidatus Nitrosotenuis sp. | reverse complement strand
TGTTCTGCCGCCTGACGTTCCTGAGCACGGGCTTGCAGGACTTTCTTGGCCTCGGCCAGGCGCTCTAGTCGTTCCTGACGCAAGGCGATCTCGTCGGTCACGTTCATGCCTTCGGGCCGGACATGCCGGTCGGCCTGCTCGGTCAGCATGAACAACTGATCGACTTCGGCCCGAAGCTGGGTTTCCAGTGCCAGCAGCCGCTTGTAGCTGACAGCATGGCTCTTAAAGGCATTGGCATGCACCTTGGATCCATCCATGCTGATGTTACCCAGATGGAGATGGCCGGTGGCTTGTGCCAACAACAGCACCTGTACGAACAGGTCTTTGATCTCGGCTCCAGCGTCGACGTCGCATCCATAACAAAAGGGAAGGGATGGGAAGGCCCAATCACCAGGTGGGGTGTCAAGAAAAAACAGCACAAATCAAGAAAGAGCGTAAGGGCACTTGGAACACTCGGCCCAATTTCTCCATCAAGCATCATGTACACGGTACCACGTGCAGGACAGCGCGGATTTCATCAAAGAGTCGAGTACAATAAAAGAATAATGATAATGAGTAACACAGACAAAAACGAATTCAAGATAAATCCTGCGGGTGGATACAAGCATTATGGATTTGTAAACGGCGATTTTGTTGTTCTGAAAGGATCCATACCTGGAACGTACAGGCGACTCGTCAAGCTCAGAAACCAGGCAAGAAACATCCCGTCGAAGATCCTCAAACCAAACATTTTGGAGATTGTGGTATGAAGACACTAGCATTTTCAACAACTGGAACAAAACAAGACGAGGTAGAACTACCGCCGGTGTTTCAAACTCCGTTCAGAAAAGACCTAATTCACCGGGCATATGTCAACTTGGACTCGCACCACTATCAAAGACAGGGCAGACACCCAACAGCAGGAATGGATGTAGTGGCAATGTCAAATGACCCGCCAACCGGTCATGGGCAGGCAAGAGTAGCAAGAATCAGAGGAGGAGGTCCAAGGCGAGGGCAGGCTGCTGGTGTAGCAATGGTAAGGGGCGGCAGACAGGCACACCCGCCACTGTCTCAGAAAGTAATCTACAAAAAACTAAACAAAAAAGAAAACCGGCTTGCACTGTGCTCTGCAATCGCGGCCACGGCATCAAAGCAAATCGTTGCATCACGAGGACACATTGTGGATAAAATAGAATCATTTCCAATCATAGTTTCTGACGATGTTGAAAAAATAACCAAGGCAAAAGAGATCTCAAAGGTCTTTGATGCACTGCATCTCTCAGAAGACATCCAAAGGCTAGAAAAACGCAAGGCCCGTTCTGGGAAGTCTGTAATCCGAGGGCGCAAGACAAAGATGGGAAAAAGCATTCTGCTTGTTGCAAAGGATCCAAAATCCCTATCAAAGGCATGCGGCTCATTTATGGGAGTCGATGTAAGGGCTGCTCGTGACCTGTCTGTTCTTGACTTAGCTCCGGGTTCCCAACCAATTAGACTAACTGTCTACACAAAGGCCGCATTAAACGAGCTTGCGAACATCAAGTCGCCACACCTTAAGCTAATGGAGGCACTACAATGAATACCACCGAAGCAACAAAAATAATCATACGACCTTACGTCACGGAAAAAACATTTTCACTAATCGAAAAAGACAGCAGAATCTGCTTTATTGTAGATCCGAGAGCCAGCAAACCCACAATTAGAGAGGCAATCAAAGCACTCTATGAGGAAGAAGCTGTGGACATAAACACCGCAAAAACAATTTCTGGCAAAAAGGCGTTTGTCAAATTTGAATCAGTAGAAAAGGCAAGAGACCTTGCCACAAAGATAGGAATGCTATAATATGGACTGCAAAACTTCAATCCTAAAGGTGTCAATAAATGGTTAAAGAATTTGACTACAGAGGAATCCCGCTGGATCAACTACAGAACATGTCGCTAGAGAAACTCTTTGAGATCTTCCCAGCAAGAGCGCGAAGGTCCCTAACTAGAGGGATCACAGACGGCAAGCGCAAGCTCATCGAGGAAATAAAGATGGAAAAGGCTGGAAAATCCAAAAACCCGATCAAGACGCACATCCGAGATCTCATCGTCCTCCCATATATGGTCGGAATAACCGTTAACGTATTTTCAGGCAAAGAATTCGTGCCGGTCACAATCACGCCACAAATGATTGGACATTATATCGGCGAATATGTCAGAACAAACAAACGAGTCATACACGGTGCACCCGGTGTGGGCGCATCGAGATCAAGCCTGTACGTTCCATTGAAGTGATACTATGCCAAACTTTGGTTACGCTTTTGCAAATTTTGATCCGACAAAACACGTACGTGCATCAGTACGGGAAAAAGACATCTCGCCAAAACATGCACGTGAAATCGCAGTGGCAATCAAAGGCATGTCGATTGAAAAGGCCCGTGATTATTTGCAAGATGTAATCGCGCGAAGGCGAGCAGTTCCATTTAGAAGATACAAAAACGAAGTAGGCCACAGATCAGACCCGGGAGTCATGTCTGGACGTTATCCGCAAAAGGCAGCAAAAGAATTCATCAAGACTTTGGATAATCTGGAGGCAAATGCGGAATACAAGGGCATGGATCTGGATAGACTCAAAATAATTTCCGCCTGTACACACCGTGGAGTGATAGTAAAAAGATTCACGCCGCGCGCTATGGGCCGTGCTACCCCGAAAAACAACACCCTGACACACATCGAGCTGGTAGCTCGGGAGTCCTGATATGTCGTCGGTCAAAAACGTAATCAAAGACAACTATAACATGATGCTGCTCAAAGATTATCTGCGGGAGGCAATCAAAGAAGCGGGATTTTCACATGTGGAGATCTCAAAGACCCCGACCGGCACCAGAGTAGTCCTGCATGTCACAAGGCCTGGAATCGTAATAGGAAGGAAGGGAACTGGAATACGAGAACTCACGGAAAAGCTAGAAAAAGACTTCGGACTAAAGAACCCGCAAATCGCAGTTAACGAAATAGCACAGCCAGAACTGACAGCAAGCGTCATGTCAAACAGACTCGCATCGCTAATCGAACGCGGAACTGCGTTCAGACGCGCAACAATGTGGACGTTGCAGCAAATCATGAATGCAGGCGCGATGGGCGTACAAATCACAGTTTCCGGAAAACTGAGAGGAGATCGTTCATCATTTGAAAAACACTCTCTTGGAATCCTTCCTCGTGCAGGCCATCACGCAAAAATTGTAGTGGATGAGGACAATGCGCACGTCTCAACACCAATGGGATACATTGGCGTCAGAATAAGGATAGCAAGAAGGGAAAGATTTGTGCCAGAATTTGAGCTAAAAGGAGAAAAAGAGGAAAAAGAACAGATGCGACTAGCAAAAGAAGCGGCAGACCGCGAGGAAGCTGAAAGAAAGGCAAGAACCGAAAGCGAACTCATCAAATTAGCTGCAGAAAAACTCGAGAGCCTAGACACCATGGAAGAAGTTGAGGAGCAGTTAAAGTAAATGGCCAGATTAAAAATGAAGTCAATTAGAGAGCTAAACGAAGCGGATCTCAAAGACCGACTAGAGCAGTCGCGTGTAGAGCTTGCTAAACTAAGGACCGATGCTGCAAAAGGAACGCTTCGAAAGGAAAGCGGCAAAATTCGTGCAACAAGAAAGGAAGTGGCACGAATGCTCACCAGAATAAACGAGTTGAATAAAAAATGATAGGCAGCATGATAAATCACGAATTTATTGGACTCCAGACACAAGTAGTCGAGTCTGTAAACAAGGCACTGATGGGGCTTTCTGGAAAGATAATCGATGAAACAAAATTCATGTTTGTGATAGAGACACAGAACGGCATAAAAATGATCCCAAAACAACACAGCCACTGGAAGTTCGCGTCAACAAAACAAATCATTGACGGCAACGCCATCTCAAAAAGACCAGAGGACAGAATAAAGGTGAAAGCATGAGCAAATCGGTCGCAAAACAAGGCTACAGGGGAATCATAATGGATAACGGTAAACCCTTAAGCGTCAGAGGAAAACTATTCGAAGGCAAAGTAATGAGTGCAAAAAACAAGAACACCGTAGTAATCCAGAGAGAAAACCCACTTTACATTACCAAATCAAAGCGATATGCGAGAAGCACGAGCACAATTCATGCATACAAGTCTGCAAAACTTGAGATCAAAGAAGGCGATATCGTAGTTGCAGCAGAGTGCAGACCAATCGCAAAATCCGTCTCCTTTGTAGTGGTGGAGGTCAAGTCATAAAATGTCTGCTGGAAAAAGTCGTGCAGTATCTGCAAAGGGAGTTCAGGAATTTAGGCCATATGTAACTAGGGCGCTTCCG
>CAZITM010000084.1:0-4334 GCA_964542205.1 uncultured Candidatus Nitrosotenuis sp. | reverse complement strand
GCTCTTCTCGCTGTTTCTGCCAAAGGACTTTAACTTTGTCATAACCTCAAAATGGTCCAAGGGAACAAAGGGACAGCAAAAAGACGTCGTGATCAAAAACGGCCAGCTCATCAGCGGTGTAATAGACAAGGCCTCAATAGGCGCAGAGGAGCCGGAGAGCGTCCTGCACAGAATAGCAAAGGACTATGGAAACGAGACCGCAAAGACATTCCTCAACTCTGTTCTCATTGTAGCAAAACAGTTCATCACACATTATGGATTTAGCTATGGTTATGCAGACCTTGAGCTGCCAGAAAAGGTAAAGGCCGACATCACTAATGGAATCCAGGAATCGTACGATGCCGTTTATGATCTAATATCTCAAGCAAAGAAGGGAACGCTAAAGCTCACAAGGGGTCTTTCTTCAGAAGAGGCACTTGAGGCATATATTGTAAACGAACTATCAAAGGCAAGAGACAAGGCAGGCAACACCGCAGACCAGCAGCTGGAGAAAAACAACGCCGCAAGAATCATGGCAACAACTGGCGCAAGGGGCTCGTCACTAAACATCGGCCAGATGGCGGGTGCACTTGGGCAGCAGTCAATCCGCGGCAACAGGCTCAACAAGGGATACAACAACAGGGCGCTTCCACACTTTAAGGAAAATGACGACAACCCAGACGCCCACGGATTTGTAAAGTCAAACTATAGGGACGGCCTTTCAACGATCGAGTTCTTCTTCCACGCAATGGGCGGACGCGAAGGACTAGTTGACACGGCAGTCAGAACCCAGCAAAGCGGATACATGCAGAGAAGGCTGGTAAACGCGCTGGAGCACATCAAACTAGAATATGACAACACCGTGCGAGACCCGCACGGCCACATAATCCAGTTCCTGTACGGCGAGGACGGAATAGACGTGGCAAAATCTGACCACGGCGAGGCCTTTAACATCAACAGGCTGGTGGAATCAGAAACCATAGTGGACACAGGCAAAAAGGCGACAAAAGAAGAAGCAGAAGAACTGCTCAAGAAATACACAAAGACATTCAACCCAAGACTCACAAGACTCGTAGAAGAGGGAATCATCCACTCCAAACTCAGCAGAGAAGGAGTAGAAAAAGTCCTCAAAAAAGCACTGGATCTTTACAACAAGGCAAAGGCAGAACCTGGACAGGCAGTGGGTATAGTGACTGCACAGTCTATAGGCGAGCCGGGTACACAGATGACACTTAGAACATTCCACTTTGCGGGAATCAGAGAAAGAAACGTAACACTAGGCCTGCCAAGACTCATCGAGCTTGTGGATGCAAGAAAAAAACCGGTCACTCCAACAATGGACATCTACCTGGAGGAAAAATACAAAAAGTCAAGAGAAAAGGCAATCGAGGTAGCACGAAACACACTGCAGACCAAAGTCAGCGCACTTGTTGCAAATGTGGAGACTGATTATTCCACACAGATAACACTTGAGCTGAGTCCGGCCGCCCTGTCACAAAGGGGCTGTACAGCAGAAGAGGTAGAAGCGGCACTTGCGTCAAACAAGAAATTCAAAATAGAGTCAAACGGAAACACCATCACACTAAACCTGGCAGAGCAGTCTGACGCCCCAACAGTAATCGCAATTAGAAACAAGGTGCTCAACTCAATTGTGAAGGGAGTTCCTGACATCACGCGAGTCACGGTAGCGCAAAAAGACGACGAATGGGTAATCCAGACAACAGGCTCTAATCTGGCAAAGGTTTTGGAAATCGACGGAATCGACAAGCAAAACGTCCGAACCAACAATGTCTTTGAGATAGCGGCAACACTTGGAATCGAGGCGGCAAGAAACGCACTCATAAACGAGCTTTCCACCACGCTAGAAGACCAGGGGTTGGAAGTGGACTCGAGATACATCATGCTTGTGGCAGACATGATGTGCTCAAGGGGATACCTGCAGCAAATAGGACGTCACGGAATAGCCGGAACCAAGGACAGCGTCCTTGCAAGGGCTGCATTCGAAATCACCGTACCAACAATAGCACAGGCCGCACTGACAGGCGAAGTCGAGAACCTCAAAGGCGTAACAGAAAACGTTATCGTCGGCTCTAACATCCCTGTCGGCTCTGGTACAGTAGACCTGTACATGCAGGTCTCCAAAAACTAGCTGCACAAAAATCTAGTTCTGTAACGTTCTGCCAAAAAGCGATTTTTTTCTTGATGATAACTTTGTATACGTCCTAACAAGGTAGGACGTAAGTGGTCGTTGAGGCTCCGGTTTGGACTCCCCAGTCCACGTTACTTCGAATCAGAATTTTATCATATTAAAGGCGCACGTAGAAATTATCAGTGCCACCAAATGATCACGTGTTTAGAATGAATAGGATAGTTTATCAGAGAAAGCAACAACTCATTTCAAGTGTGAACGATTGACCTCGTACAACTATTCCTCATACATGATTGCATTTTTCATAATCATATCAATAATTGCACCAATGATCATACTGATAAAAAAATTGAGGCAGAGAAAAAAACAATGATACCAAAAATCCTCGCTGCGGCAATTCCACTTTTTGTCATGACTGGATTTGTGGGCGCAGAGCAGATCCCTGACTATTACAAGCCGTACGCGCCAATCTATCTGGATAAGGACACATACACATGGACTGACAAAATCAGAATAACCATAGTTGCTCCAAGCTGGAATGAAAACGAGCACGGAATTGACTCTATTGGCGAAGACCCGGATCATGCAGTAAAAATATCTACATCATCGCACAGCCTAAAGCCGTACGAGCTCAGAGAGACGGCGCCAAACAGCGGCACTTTCACGGGCGAAGTGACACTTACGGGATTCTCGCACGACGTAGACGGCGACGGAGGCCCTGACACCGTCCCCCGAACTACTGGTAGAGGGCCGACAAACGGATTCTTGGAAGCGGACAGAAACGACGGCATCACGATATCGTTTGAGTTTGCAGACGGGGTGGTGCTGACAAAATCTGCCACAATAAGCTGGAACATGGGACAGATAGAATTTTCATCTCCTAACTATCTTGCAGAGGATCAGGTCTTGGTTCGGATACATGATCCTGACATGAATCTAAACCCAGAGGCGCTAGATAACGTGGAAATCGACGTCTATTCTGATTCTGACACCGCAGGAATATCTGTCACTGCCACGGAAACGGGTGACGAGTCGGGTACATTTGAGGCCCAAATCACACTGACGCAAAGCAGCGAGTCCAGCGGAAACCGTCTCCGGGCAGTGCCTGGCGATACGATCGTGGCGCGATACCATGACAGGACACTTCCGGAACCGCACAGCATATCAGACGACTTGGAAGTCACCGCATCGGCCCTCATAGGCTCTAACATTCCAAACACGCAGAGGATCTCAATTGACGAGATCTATTTTGCAGATGGGACGGGAAAACGACTCCACTCCATCAGGACAGGCCAGCAGGTGCAGATAGTCACTCACATACAAAACAACCAGCAATACCAGCAAGGCTTTACAAGCATAATACAAATCACGGACAAAAAAGGCGCCGTTACATCACTGTCATGGATATCTGGGAGGCTTGCTGGGGAGCAGGGATTTGAGCTGTCCCAGTCTTGGACACCAAAGCAAAGCGGCCAATACACCATAGAGTCGTTTGTGTGGAAGTCCCTTGACAACACCACGCCACTTTCGGAAAACAAGATGCAGACAATATCGATACAATGACAGCAAGATAATATACCCAAACAATAATTTTATTCCATGACAAAAACAATGCCCGTTTTGTTTGCGGTCGCTGTTTTGTTGTCAGCAGTTTTTGTAACGTCATTTGACATGCAGCAGGCCGATGCCCTAAAGGCAAAGGGAACAGGCCTTACCAAAAACGCCAAGGGATACGGTCTTTATACTGCATCAAAAGTTTGCGGAGACAAGCTCTGCTCGGAAGGACAAAAACCAACACTTCCAAAAGCAGAGCCAAGAACCGGAAAAATTTCCGGGGATCAAGCAGTAGCATGCACCATGGAGTACATGCCAGTATGTGGTAAAGACGGAATAACATACGGAAACAAATGCATGATGAAGGCCGCGGGTGTCAGCATGGCCCACAAGGGCGAGTGTGAATCAATGGCAGGGAAATCGCCGGCGATGAAAAAACCACATATGGAAAAACCGATCCACAAATCGACAATTTCATCAAAGACAATTACATCCATGCAGGACCCAGGTCTTGGACACGAATCACACCAATTGGCAATAATTCTCCCACCATCTGATGTGATCTACAAGGGATCACTTACGTACTCTGCATCAGAACCTGTCCAACTAGTGGCACTGCACGGCCCACTGGCAGAAGGCGAAGACAACGGCC
>CAZITM010000083.1:0-4397 GCA_964542205.1 uncultured Candidatus Nitrosotenuis sp. | reverse complement strand
AAACTCTGTGCGCGGAAAGGATCTGGTATCGCTGATGGACTTTCACAAGTCCATCAAGTCGCAGCTGGAAAACTACGGATATTTTTATGAGATCCAGGCCGGCTCCTTTGACAGCAAGTCCAAGTCGCAGCAAACAGAGTTCAAAGGCGATGCAATATACAATAGGTACCTGCCCGATAATCACAAAAAAGTAATCGTAGCAAAGGATGCAATACAGGCACTCGTTGCCGGCATTGAGCAAAGACCCACAGAATCGTACAGCTCGCCTGCCCAGTTTTTGCCGCGGGGAAGTAAGTATGATGAGGTCTTTAACGAAAATTTAAAGGACGATTATAGGCTGCTCCTGTATCCATATCTTGTAAAGGAGTACGCCAAAAAATTCCTCGGCTATGGAAAGAGGGGCGGCCACAAGACAAAGAGATATGCTACGTTGTTTTTTGTCGGTGTGTACTTTAGAATAGTTCATCGAAATATTCTTGGCACCAAGGGCGATTTCAAGGAAGACATTGTAAAGCTCGAGCCGATTTTCAAAAGCTACAAGCTCAACGAGCGGATTTTGAGGCTCACCGACGGAACCGTGACAAGATTCCTTGAGGACACCGTGGTGGAGGATGAGATGGAAATTGCAAACACAAAGCACAATTTCTTTTCGCACCACGTTTGGAACGAGACGATGCTCCGTGTAATAGACAAAAAGATCCGACAGGAAGAAGAGGAGATAGAGAGCATCAAAAAACTGGTAAACAGCCTCCTCTAGTTTTTTCAAAGTGCGATAGTTGTCGAGCCCTGTAAAAATTGCAGGAGGTTTACATGGCCAGACAATCTATCGCAATTTTTCTCGCACACACTATTATTTAACAAATTTTTTCCCGCCACAAAAAATGATCATGATTTTTATATAGAAGTCAAAAACCGGTAGATGCTTGAAAGACGAGATCAAATGTGCACTGTGCAGCGGAAAAATAATCCACAAGTACCTCCCGATGAAGAACTGGGGAGTCTCCGGGTTTTTGTGCGGCACTTGTTACTCTAAAAAAATCTTCGAGTATTATCCCGGCAAGCACGTCAGGGTTAATTTAGACAAATAACACTACGAATTTTTGTACTTGTTTGCATAAAGGCAGTTCCATGACACGGAATCGTTTTTGACGTCTTTTTCTTCAAGGAACTTGATGTCGGTAATGGTTTTTTTCTTTTTGAGCACGTTGAGAACAAAGGTCTCAAACTTTGTGCAGTTGCAACCATCCATTTCACAGGAGCCTTTGTGGTCTGACTTTTCGTGTCCGCAGTTGCAGACTGCGTCGTCTTTGACTTGGTTTTCGGTTTTTTGATAGTACACTGCAAACCTAAGATAGGCCTCGCCCTGGTGGCCTTTCTTGAACCGCAGATAGTTTTCTGACTTGGAGAGTAGCTTGAAAATCGACCTGTTTTGGCCCGGCCTCCTTGATTCCGATGCCAAAATGAACCAGTACTGGTCGCCGGTCTCCACGAACCGGAGCTTGATGTCGTGGTCGCCCCACCAGTGGACGGTCTCGTTCCAGAGGTCGGTTGCCTTTTTTTTGTCTGGGAACAGCGGTATTACGTTCATTCTTAGATCAAAATACCTATAGGCCACGCCAAGAAAATCGTCATACCACTGCACAGATGCGCTTGACACCTAGTCCAGTCTGCGTGTTTGATTATTAAACGATCATGAGAAAGGTTAATACCTTATATCATAGTAGAAAGCACGATTAGGAATGGCCACATACAGGACCAGTATGCAAATAGTAGCGGATCTGCTAACGGCAACTGAGCAGTGTGGTCAAGAAGGAATCAAGGTAACTACGCTGCTTACAAAGGCAAACCTTTCACACTCCAGGCTAGCCAAGTTCATAGATAACCTGACCGGCGCTGAGCTGATAACCAAGATAGAGTTTGACGGAAAAAACACGTACGTCATCACCCCAAAAGGCAAGCAATACCTTGAATCGTACAAAAGATTCCACGACCTCGCCGGCTCGTTCGGTCTAGACTTGTAGCTACTTTGACTCTTTGCGCTTTTTTCTGTCCCTTACAGTCGAGTATGCAATTATGATTATGGCACCTGCCAGCTGCGCATAAAACAAGACCAGGTCCGGCTTTTGAAAGTCCTTGGCTACGGCAAAGATCATCCCCATGACTAGCAGTATCAGTATGATCAGGAGATACTTGTCCACGCATTTGAGTCGGCAAACAAACAATATATCTTTTCGAACTTGTGAGCCTACATGAGCAAGATCCTTGAGCTGATTGGGTTTGCGTTGGTAGCAGGGACCATAGTATCGTGGGTTGGGCTTGCCAACAGCCCCCTGAAATGGCCTGTTTTTTGGGCTTGCGCTGGAGGTGCGCTTGCAATAATAATCTACAACAAAAAGCTCAGAAAAAAGTCAGCCTGATCTTCGGATCGGGTTGAGGAGATTTCAACCGACAGATCTATAAAGGAGCGTTTTATGATACCTTCGGGGAGAATGACTGAACAAGTAAGCAAGTGGTGGGAAGGGCTTGCTCAAGAACTTCAAGTCGATATCGAGACCCTGGACGAATAGATTCGTTTTTTGATATAATACAAAGCCTCGAATGGGATTTGGACCCACGACCTATTGTTTACGAAACAATCGCTCTGCCGGGCTGAGCTATCGAGGCATGGATGGCATTGTTATTAGAGTTTATAAAAAGCCTTCAGGTTTTTGTACCATTGAAAAAATCCATTTCCGGAATCAGGGGGATTTTTGGCAATGATCTTACCTTGGCTGACGTTTTGAGGTTTTGTTCTAATTTTGCTCCCCTCATAAAATCAAAAAAGTGTGCAGTCGGAAACGACACACGTCCATCAAGCGAGATGATACTGGAGGCTGCCATTGCTGCTCTCATGGCGCGCGGAATTGACGTGTACAATCTCGGAATGGTGCCAACACCGGTAGTGTTCAGAGAGGCGCGCAGATACGGCGCAGGCCTCATAGTCACGTCTTCGCACAACCCTATCCAGTGGAACGGCCTCAAGTTCATAATTGACGGCAGGGGCCCAAACGAAAAAGAGTTCAGAGAGATTCTCAGAGAAAAACCGCGGGGCCTGACAAGAATCGGTTCTGAGATAAAGACGACATCTGACTATATAGGCCAGGCCACAAAGATAATCGGAAAGGCAAGGACGAGGCCGAAAATAGTGCTGGATGTCGGTGCAGGCGCTGCCGCAGAGGTTGCGCCGCAGTTACTGGAAAGGATTGGCTGCCGCGTCCAGACGATAAACCGCTCTTCGGGCAGGGGCCCAGACCCCACGGCTGACAGGCTCACCAAGCTCGTATCGCTAAGCAAAAAAGCAGACATTGGCTTTGCCTTTGATTTGGACGGCGACAGGCTGGTGGTGGTAAAGGATGGAAAAAAACAGCCCCCCGATGCAACACTGGCGCTTGGGGTATCAAAAGCACTTGAACTTGGGTACAAAAGGTTCTGTCTTAGCATAGACACCAGCACATCTGTTGAAAAATACATCACAAACCACGGCGGCATAGTACTACGCGCAAAGGTCGGCGAGGCAAACGTCATTGATACGATGCTAAAGAAAAAATGCCAAGCTGGTGGGGAGGGAAGCAGTGGTGGGTTTATCCTTCCCGAGTTCAACATGTGCCGGGATGGGATCCTGACTGCCGGCCTAGTGGCTGCAATGGATGGCAGAAAAATCGACGAAATAATCGAATTTGTATCAAGATACCACCAGCTCCGAACCAAAGTCGCCATAGAGTCGAAGCTTCATGACAGAGTCCTCAGGGGACTGGAAAAAGAGCTCAGAGCACTTGGAAAAATAATTACAATCGACGGCATAAAGGTAGTAATCGATAGCGACACCTGGGCGCTGGTAAGAAAGTCAAACACAGAAGACATAATCAGGGTATCGGTAGAGTCAGATGACCTGGCAAAGGCAAAATCGATACAAAAAAGGATCACCAATCTAGTAAAGGAAGTCTATGGCAAACTTGGATGAGAGACAGGTAATAGAGATTTTTCAGCAAAGTTTTGGAAACAAAAAGTTTGTCTCAGAGGATGTCGAGACATTTAGAATCGGAAAAAACTTTGGGGTGATCAAGACAGACACTCTGGTAGCAAGTACCGATGTTCCGCCAAAGATGAAGCTTGCAGACGTGGCAAGAAAGAGCATCGTCGCAAGCGTCAGCGATTTTGCCGCCAAAGGTGTGCGGCCACTCTACTGCATCATATCGGTATCTTTGCCAAAAAATTTTACCAGCTCGAAGGTAGCGCAGCTAGCAAAAGGATTCAGGGCTGCTGCAAAGGAGTTTGGCTTTAGCATTCTTGGCGGCGACACAAACAGGGCAAAGGATCTGGTGATCTCAGTTACACTTGTGGGCATAGCAAGCAAGATT
>CAZITM010000082.1:0-4413 GCA_964542205.1 uncultured Candidatus Nitrosotenuis sp. | reverse complement strand
ACTTGCATTTCCGTCGCTAATGGAGCTTGCCACATACAACCACGTACTCCTCAATTTTTCCGTTACGGTTGGTGTCTGAACGCCCATTTTGGATTATGCGAAAAACAGCCTCAGGGGCGAGAGAATTACATCATTTGCAGGAATACTCAACGGCACGACCAACTACATCCTGACAAACATGTCGCATGGGATGAGCTTTGCGGCTGCCCTAAAGGACGCCAAGTCAAAAGGATATGTGGAGGCAGACGAGTCTTTGGACTTGGATGGCTTTGATGCTGCTGCAAAGCTCGTGATTTTGGCAAACTGGATAATGGGTATGAAGGTAACGATGCCAGACATAAAAAGAACCGGCATTCGCAAAGTCACAAGCGAGGACGTAAAAAGGGCGGCAAAGAAAAACGCCGCAATAAAGCTGATTGCTTCGTGCAACAAAGAGCTGATAGTCAGCCCAAGGGAGATACCAATCGACGATCCGCTCTGTGTCAACGGCACACTTAATGCCATCTCGTTTACGTCTGAACATTCCGGCACTCAGACAATCATTGGAAGGGGGGCAGGAGGCACGGAGACAGCAAGTGCGATTCTCAGGGATCTCTTGGACATACGCAAGGAAATACTTCGGGATTGAAGTCAAACCTGATTTCCAAGTCAGAGACAGCAGAGATGCTATCAGATATTGGCAGTCAGTGGAAAATAGAACTTCCAAAAATAAAAAACCTCAAGATCTTTGTGCTTGAGGACAATGCGGCACTGATTGTAGGCGAAGGCCTCACCGCATTAAAGTTAGGAGGAACTTATTTGCCGTTTTTGTCCGATACGGAAACGCTGCAGAGATTTCCAAGTGTCACAGTCGACATGGGGGCAGTAAAGTTCATGTGCAACGGTGCAAACGTAATGAGGCCAGGCATTCGGAGATTTACAGAATTTGAAAAGGGCCAGATTGTCTGCGTCATCGAAGAGTCTCAAAAGAAGTTTCTTGCAGTGGGACGTGCGCTTGTTTCAAGCAAGGACGTCGAATCCATGAACAAAGGAGTCGTAGTTGAAAACCTTCATTATATTTCCGACAGATATTGGGAGATTAAAAAGTCACTTAAGGACTGAGTTTCGTGAGCCTTACATTTTAGTCTCTTGATGGCAGTTTTTCTTTGACGGTATCAATCAGACCATCAAGTTTTATTTTCTCCATCATTCCTTCAAGGCGGCCTGTCTTTTTGAGGAAAAATATGGCGCCACCTATGGCTGCTGGAATTATCAGGTATACTATATCAATTCCTGCCACTGAGAGACCAAGCATTCCTGGTTCTTGTTTGACCTCCTCTATTTGTGCAGAACTTGTCTGGTTTACTGAAATTTGCTTTGCAGCAGAGCTCAGCGATATCCCAGTGCCTGTTACAGAGGCAGACAGGGATATGGTTGGCACATCCGACGCTACCAGGACGATTCTTGCAATTCCGGCTTCGTCTGTTACAGAATCCATACGTGTTATTTCCGCTCCTTCTACGTTCCATTGTACGTTGTAGTTTGACAGTGCCATCTCTGGCTCTGCAAATGAAAGGCTTAGCTGGCCGATAAAGTCTTCGTTGGGGCGTACGAGATCAGGCGCAGTAAGAGAAACTGAAGATGCCAGTGATTCTACTTTGATTTCAAACTTTTCCAGTGGAAAGTTTTCTGCAAGTGTAGATATTACTACATTACCATCTTGTATTGCTTTTATCTTAAAAGTCGTAAAGTATTGGCCTGCTTTTATCGTCACAGAGCTTGGTATCTCGATTATGTCACTTTTGTCTGCAATTAGTTTTATTTCGACGTCTTTTGTCAGAAAGACGGGATTGTCGGCAGAATCGAAAAGCTGAATCGTTGCAAGGCTCTCGGTTCCCGGAAATGCAGTACCTGCATGTGCAAGGTATATTTTTGTCGGATCGGTTGTTTTGCTAGTCACCGACAGGCCGGCATCAAATCCAATGCCCGAGCCAGAAAGTGTCGTGGTGCCGACTTGTTTTGCCTTTCCGTTAAACAGTAAGTATGGTTGGTTTTGTTTTACATATTGCGGTGCTACTTCAACAATTTCGTCTGCTTTAAAAACCAAAACCGCATCTGCTACAAAACGTGTAGGGCCTTGCCTGCTGTCCTCTTCTGTTTCTTCGTCACTCTCTGTCGACGTGGTTTCTTCATCCTCTTCCCCGCTTATTGACATGTATGCCAATATTGGAAACTCCTCGTCTACCAAAATTTCATCTACAAGACTCGTGACCACTAGACTCAGTTCGTCTTCTTTTGGACCTTCAGCATCTGGAGTAAATGTCTTTATTCCCTCATTATCCTCATAAGTGAATACTAGCGATTCTTCCGATACCATGGTGCCGGTATTTCCGAGAATGATTGCGGCGTTTTTGCCGTTCTGGAATATCGGATCTATTACCGAAACTGTTTTCAGATTAGAAGACGACATGTCCATTTTGAAGTTTTCTTTTGCCATGACAGGCACTGTTATTGTTTCCGTACTTGTTGTGCCGCTGGCAGTTTCTACACTTTGTGTGACTGTTGTTTGGAGATACGCCACGCCGATTACTTCGGTGTTGCCCGTCGTCAAAAATGGTACGGATCCTATCAATGCAGGCCCATTGCCGCTTAGCTCGCCTGCGCCAAGACCGTGTGCTACAGTTATTGTGTTACCAGTGGTAACGTAGCCTTCAGCCGAGAGGTTTATCTTAAATGTTTTAGAGACTGCTTGTGTACTTGGAGTCGAGGATGCGGCCCCTGTATCACCCAGACCTGAAAAATCAGGCCTTGGGATAAATGTCGTATATGCAGAGTATGTCCCTGCCTTTATTGTCAGTTCGTTGCTATCGAACTTGATTTCGTCCATATAAGAGCTGACATTCTTAGTTGCTGCTGGCTTGTCAACAACTATTTTGACCTTGATGTCTTTTGTAGTCTTGACTGGGATTCCTTCGCCGTCTTCTAATTGAACTATCGCATATCCAATGTTGTTAGTAAGACTGAGATATTGTTGTGGGTATACATACAATTTGAGTGTAAGCGGCTCTGCTACTTTTCTCACGTGTAGAGTTTCGCTTATTTTTTTCATGCCCTCAGTTTCTGCAAATACTAGGGCATCGCCGGGATTCTTTACCTTGAATTGCCCAACTGCGAAATATTTTCCTTGTTGTATGACTAGCTCAGTGTCTACTAATTCAATCACATCGGAGTTTGGCGAAAACAGTTTGATTGTCGTGTTGTTTGTTGCCTTAGTGGGCAGTCCCCCAGTGGTCAGAAGCTCTACTGAAACATAGCCAAATTTTGGGCTATCAACTGCAAAATCATTTGGCGTGATTTTCATCGAAAGTTGGGTCGGGTTGTTGTTGCTTGTGTATACAGTTACTGGGATTTCTTGTGAGTCAAATCCCGGTGCTGCGACTATGATGTCGGCAGTGCCAGTTTTCAGTGTCTTTATTTTTACATTTATTGTATGTTGATCTGTTTGTTCTATTCCCAGAACCTGAACTATTTTTGAGTCAGAGCTGATGGCGCTTAAGTCTTTGATCTCTTTTGAGATTATTGAACCGCCCGAGGTGGCATGGAGCTGTAATATCACTTCGGTGTTCTCGAGGGGTTTTTCAGGGTGTAGCTGATAGCCAAATCCCAGCGTGGTTTGCGCATATACGAGATGAGTCGCGCTGACGGCAGCCAGTGAAAACAGGATCAGCGCAAGACAAACCAGCGCCATTTCATATGGTGTCTTGTGACTGCGGCCGGCTGAATCCAGTTTCTTGTTTAACATTTGTGTATCACGATTTTATGAGGTGTCATTTGTGTTGTTATATCATCAACCTTGGTCGAAGTATTTGCAGGCCGTCGCTGCCAAAACTTATTGGATGGATCTGCTCGCTGTGCTTTACGCCACGCATCTTTATGATTTGGATGGATCTTTCCACGGTGTCTTGTTTTCTGGTATACTGTAATTGGATTATCCCAGATGCTGCATACCACTCTAGGGGCGGTCTTTGATCACTTGGCGACTCGGAAATAAGCAGGGTAGTAACGCCAGAGTTCTCAAGTGCCTGGATGAATCCTTGAAGCCCTTGCCTCAGATGGAACTTGTTCTCATACTGGATCATAAGCATTGATACCGAGTCTATTACCACTCTTTTTGCATCTATGCGTTTAATGCACTTTAGAATCAGTCTTGTGAGGTGCTCAAACGGCATTTGCTCACCACGGTACAGCGAATCGTCTTTTTCGATTATCTCGTCGTTTACCTTGAACATTCTTGCGTCCATCATCAACAGTTTTTCTTTTTGGATCATGTTTTGCAGATCCAGCCCAAACGACTTGCAGTCGTTTTTAATCTCGTCTAGGTTTTGTGCAAGTGAGACGTAGACTCCCGGCTCATCAAAGTCCTTGGCGCCAGAG
>CAZITM010000081.1:0-4497 GCA_964542205.1 uncultured Candidatus Nitrosotenuis sp. | reverse complement strand
TGATTTATTTGAAATCAGATCCGAGACGTTTGGAAAAACATTTTCACCACTGACGAGGCGTTTGAGGGGAACACCGCCGTCGATTTTCAGAAAAAGGTGGAACGAGTTTTCCGAATCTATTTTGAAGTGAACACTGTGTATGGATTTTTCCACCCTTTTGCCCGAGTTCTCATAGATTGCAATCGTGCTTTTTTGCAACTGGCCGAGCTTTTCAATGTCCTCTTGCCGTATCGGGTTCTCGGTTCTGATAAGTAGATCTGCTTTTGAGACAAACGACACCGGCGTGGATGGGATCTTTGGTATTGTCCTTAAGGAACGTATTGTTATCTTGTCTGCCTTGATATTTTTTGGAAGCCTTGGGCTTCTCTTCTTCGGGTTTGCAATCCTGGCAAAAAAAGGCCTACCTGCGCCAAGGACAAGACTCATACTGTCTTCGCCCCCCACCCACGTTATCTTTGCCTGCGGCGCGCCAAATCTCTCAAAGAGGTACCTGCAGAGCATGCCCTCCACACTATTGTATTCTGTCATGCCATGATGTCCACATGTGACGCAGCCCTTTCCAAAACAGTTTCCGCAGGGTTTTTGTTTTTGCGGAATGCCGCGAATCTCTTTTACGTACCTGCCAAACACATAGACAGGCCTTGAATAGACGTAGCACGACTCGGTCTTAAAATCGACCGTTATGGTAAGCTCGGGATCCAGCTGCTGGGATCTCTTTTTTGTCTTTTTTGAGAATCGCCTTGCCAGCTCATGGGTGATGCTCGTCTTTATCCCGTCTATTCCCCTTAGCTTGAACTGAGATCGTATGTGGTCGTCCCTGTCCAGAACCGAAGGCTTTAGGATCGCGCCCACAAGAAACGTCTTAAACTCGTATCCGGAAGACGACTCGAGCATTTTTGCAAGATATGTGTGCAGATTGTCAAAAACATTTTTGCAGATGTGGCACCTGATGGTTTTTTTCTTGAGTATTTTGTGGATTTTCCGTCCAAGTAACTTGTTTGATGCAAGGCCGAGCTTTTTTGCAAAGAGCCTTCCGAGACAATGGTCACAAAGATCGTACTCGCCTAGCATATTTTGCGATGTCTCGAGGATGTTTGCAAACTTTTTGTTTTGTTTCACGGCAAGGGTTTTTCAGAAATGCGGACTAATTTGCTTATCCCATGCCCATCTTTCGCAAAAACCCCTGCATCTGCCGGCCCTTGGCAGCCTTCATCATTCCCTTGGAGTTTTTGTAGTTTTTGAGAAGCTCCTTTACTTCGTGTTCCGGCCACCCAGACCCCCTCGCTATTCTCTTGATCCTTGATGCGTTGAGAAGATCCGGATCTGCTTTTTCCTGCTTTGTCATGCTCTGAATTATGTATCTCCATCGCTGCATTCTTTCCTCCATTTGGTCTAGCTGGTCTTCTTTTACCATTCCTGAAAGGCCTGGCATGTTGTCTAGGAATCCTTTTAGCGAGCCGACCTTTGTGACCTCTTCTAGCTGGTAGTAAAAATCATCCATGTTCATCTTTCCGCTGGAGATTCGCTTTAGGCGTACGTCGTCGGCCTCTGTTTCGAGTCTCTTTGCCAAGTCCAGCAGGGCCTGGATGTCACCCATGCCGAGCAGTCTTCCTACAAACCTTGTCGGAGAAAACAACTCTAGGTCATCGATTCGCTCGCCCGTTCCGACATACATTATCTTGGCCCCAGTGGCGGCAGATGCGGCTAGCGCCCCGCCGCCCTTTGCGGAGCTGTCAAGCTTTGTGATTATGATTCCACCAACTGGAACTGTCTTGTGGAAAGACTCTGCTTGGCTGTAGCACTGCTGGCCTATGGTGCCATCGATCACAAGCAGAGCAAGGTCTGGCGCCGCGACCTTTGATATCTCCTTCATCTCGTCGAGCAGTTCCTTTTCCTGCTTGTGTCTTCCTGCAGTGTCGATAAGTATTATGTCTAAATTGGAATTCTCAAAATACTTCAGTCCTGACCTTACGATTCCTGGAGCGTCCTTGTTATTTTCCTCGCCATATACCTCGACGTTTGCCTTTTCACAGTTTGTTTTTAGCTGGACTAGTGCGCCAGGCCTGTAGGTGTCTGCGCCGATTACTCCGACCTTGTACCCTTGTTTTGTCAGAAACTTTGCAAGCTTGCCAGTTACCGTAGTCTTGCCGCTCCCCTGTATGCCAAGTAGCAGAACCTTGTTTAGCCTGCCTGGCTGGAATGAAAACTGGTTTTCCTTGCCGAGCAGATTTGCAAGCTCGTCGTACAGTATCTTCACAATATGGTCCTTTCTTGAAAGTCCTGGAGGCGGTGTTTCGTTTAGTGAGCGGTTCTCCAGGTTCTTTGTTATCTCTAGGACCAGCTTTACATTAACGTCGGCCTGGAGGAGTGCTCGCTGTACGTCCTTTGAGAGATCCTTGATCAGCGCCTCGTCTACGCCGGAGGAGTTTACTATTTTTTTTATTGCAGCGCGAAGGCTGTTCTTGAGATTGTCAAGCATTGTCTTGTATTTCCGAGTGGACTATTTCAAACATTCCTCTATATCCATCCCAGTGTATATCGGAATCCGTAATTTTTATGGGCTTTGAAAAAAGCGGGCAGTTTACCACAAATGTTTCTGCCTCGCCTCCTTCGAAGCTCAGATTAAATTTATATTTTTTTGAAAGCTCGACAAGTACGTCGAGATCTTTTCTTGTTATTTTCTTGCCAAGCCACGACCTATCAAGGCCGTCGCACGACACAGCCGTAATGATAAACTCAAAGCCGCTGCTTAAAAGATCGTTCATGTATTTTTTCTGGTCTTTTTGCCAGAGTGGAGAGATGACTTGGAGGCCAAGACTTTTTGCCGCATCTACAAACATCCTCCTTTGGAACTCGCTTAGTATCCCGCCATGCACTATTCCCTCTATGTCGTGTTCGGCTTTGGCCCTTGCCAGCGTCTCTTTGATAAGCTCGGACTCTTTTTCGGGATCGACAGAGTCTGATTTTACCAAAATCTGTGGAATCCTCATCGAGTGGGCCTGCAATGCGGTGGCCCCGATATTTGGGTGGTGTAAAAGATGGCTGTCAGCAGAGAGTGGCAGTATTGTTATTAGACACTTTACTTTGTGCCCAAGTTTTTGCGCCTCGTATACTGCAAAAGTGCTGTCCTTTCCACCAGAAAATAATGCTGCCAGCTTCATGCCTTTTCCATGATAAGGCCCATCAGTATTAAGACAAGGGATGCTTCAATACTCATAATCGTCATCATCAATCAGATGGCTTTTCCGACTTATCATCAGCATCCGAAATTATGATTTGATTCTCATTATTTTTGTTCTGTCCATTACCTTCCAATACTCGACCATTTGGCCCTGCTCGAGCTTTCCTTTGACCTCATCATCTATCATCTGGACGTCAATTGTCTCGAAGGTCTCGCTGTCCATTAACTGAACCTGCTCGCCTGTTATTGATATGATTTGGCCTACGCGCTTGTCGATAATGGGCACATGAACCTGCATGCTGACCGGACTTACGTGGGGTCGCTTTTGGCCGTCAAAAATTCCGACTCCGACTATTCTTGCCTTTGCAGCGCCATGCTTTCCCGGCTTGCTGGTGTCATATTCAATTATCCTGCACGGCTCGCCCGACGGCTGGTCAGATACTGGCAAGAGAATGTAGGATCCGATTTTTAGCGAACCAAGTTCTGCAGGCTTGCTCATATCCAGACCAATTTGTAATCAATATTTAACATTTTTGAAGGCCAAAAACCGGATCACTTTAGCTTCTCAAGTATTGAGAGGCCAACCAAGTTGTTCATCGTGATCCCTTTTCTGCAGACGTTGCGGCGAGTCTGCTCGCAATACTTGTTTACACTCTGGTGACTTTTCTGACTGGACACTTCCAAAACAACAATGTTGTTGCTGTATGGGAAAGTGAACTTTGGTTTTTCAGTTGAGAACGCAAGTATGCTTCCAGTAGATGCCTTTCTGACCCGATCGTTTTTTGATACTGCCATAGCAAGTTCCGACATGTCGTCGTCTGACTTGGAGTATTCCAGATAATATACGGAGACAAAGTTCATCTGCCCGTTTACTTCGCGCTCAAAAAGCTCGTTGTTTGTGTTAAAGACAAACGCGGTTTTTGGTTGCGTACGTGCCTCGATGTCCTTTAGGATCTTTGCGTCATTTGCAAACTTGACTAGGAGGTAGTGGTTTGCATGCGATGGAAAGTACGGTTTGCTGTCCTCTGAGAAGGTGGCGGTGACAAAATACATGTTTTCTATGTTCTTCGAGTCCTGCCACGAGTCCTTTATCTCGATTGACCTGTGGTCGTGCATATAGGGCACACATGCATATCCGTCAAAAGTGGTCTCTGACACTGAATTTTTGGCCTAAAAACGATATTTAACATTTTTTTGATCGATGTAAAAACCGGGGCGGCATAAGCACCAGTAGCTATTTAATACAAATCCATGCCGAAAATTTTTGTCCCAAGCTAGCTCAGCCTGGTAGAGCTTCCGGCTGTAGTGGTTGGCTT
>CAZITM010000080.1:0-4828 GCA_964542205.1 uncultured Candidatus Nitrosotenuis sp. | reverse complement strand
CATTGCCCATCGTGAACCACTACCAGACAAGTCCGGCGGTCTTCTCGCCATAGTCTGATAAAATGATACGAATGTTCTATTTTTTTCCAAAAAATTTTTACCAATTTTGTCCAGATCGTAGGCCCGATCCATGACTATATAGCAAAATATAGAATACATAGAACACCCTTTAATTACATTGGACTTGAGGCAGAGTCATGGGACAATGGCTGTCTTGGGTAAAGTCAAACGACAGGGAGATCCTGACGATTTTGGACAATCTGGCAATAAAGGCAAAAGAAACAGGCGAGCAGCTCGTGCTGTTATTATCAAACATTGAAAAATCCTCAGAGTACCAGGCCCAGATAAAAAAACTGGAGCGAGAGGCAGACGAGCTCACACGCTCGGTATTTGCGGAGCTAAACAAGACCTTCATCACCCCTCTGGACAGAGAGGACATACAGCGAATTGCGTCCAAGACCGACGATGTAATTGACTATATTGAGGGAATCGCAGGCAGGATCAAAAGCTATCAGGTGACGTCCACGCCTCCATACATGCTGGACATTGCAAAGGAGCTGCTGTCAGCCATAAAGGAAGTAGAGTTTCTGATATCAAAGCTAAAAGATGTCAAGGCCGACAAGTCGCTAGTCGATCACTGTAGAAAAATATCCGACATCGAGCACTCCATAGATGACCTGTACCGCGACGCCGTAGGAAAATTGTTCGAGTCAAGTGACGCAATTACTATAATCAAGCTAAAGGACATCTACGAAGCAATCGAGGCCGCATCGGATAGGTGCCTTGATGTAGCAGACGTAATCGAAGACATCGTCCTAAAATACACTTAAGGGTATGTACGAGCTGGCAATAGGCGCAATACTGGCAGCTCTAGCCTTTGATTTCGTAAACGGCTGGAATGATGCGGCAAACTCTGTCGCAACGGTGATTGGAACGCGCGTCCTAAAACCAATCCACGCGGTATTGCTGTCGGCTGTAGCAAACTTTGTCGGGCCGTTCGTCTTTGGCGTGGCAATAGCGGCCACAATAGCAAAAGGGATCCTAAATCCAGAAGATGTTACAATATTTATGATAATAGGGGGACTAGTCGGAGCAATCTCGTGGACGTCGCTGTGCACCTATCTTGGCCTGCCGATATCGGTGAGCCATTCCCTGATTGGAGGGTTGATAGGAACCGGCCTTGCTACCGTCGGATACGAAAGGCTGCTCTTTGATGGACTGTACAAGGTCCTGATTGGAATTGTGGCCTCGCCTATTGGCGGAATCATAATCGGCATGCTGTTTACGATGTTAATAATCACGATCCTTGCAAAAAAGCGGCCGGGGCCTGTAAACAAAACCTTTGGCAGGCTGCAGCTAATATCATCAGCATGGTTTGCCCTGACACACGGGGCAAACGACGGCCAAAAGACCATGGGGATAATAGTACTCGTGCTGATGTCCGAAGGGATCATATCGTCTTTTGAGGTGCCAATCTGGGTGATCCTTACGGCGGCATCTGCCATTGCGGCCGGGACCTTCGTTGGGGGCTTTAAGGTCATAAAGACACTAGGCATGAGAATAGCAAGGCTTAGACCATACCAGGGCTTTGCAGCAGAAACGGGAGGGGGGATTATCTTGGCAGTCTTTTCGTCTTTTGGCATTCCAGCAAGCACCACTCATGCCATAACTGGCTCAATAATGGGCGCAGGCGCCGCTCGAAGAAAGCACGCCGTGCGATGGAAAATAGGCAGGCAGATAGTCGCAGCCTGGCTAGTCACAATACCTGGAAGTGCCGCAATAGCGTTTGCTGCAACTATAATAATAAACAGAATTGTTGGGGCATAGTATTGCAGCGTGTACGCAGATTTGATAGCTATCATAAAATAAAACGCGCCCTAGAGTTTTTCAATGGCCCAAAAAAAGCCCGACTTTGACCTTGCACTGACGCATCTTAGAAACAACCAGAACATGGCCGCATACAACATGTTTGTGGAGATCTCGAACATGATAAAAAAGTCAGACCCTCTCAGGGCAGCGCTCTCGCTGGTACTGGCATCAGAGTGCAAAAACAGGCAAAACAAGGACTCGACAGCCGAGTCCTTTGAGGCAGGA
This sequence comes from uncultured Candidatus Nitrosotenuis sp., assembly GCA_964542205.1. Lineage (GTDB taxonomy): Archaea > Thermoproteota > Nitrososphaeria > Nitrososphaerales > Nitrosopumilaceae > Nitrosotenuis. Next base: position 2,734 of record CAZITM010000080.1, on the reverse strand, counting down.
CAGCTCTTTTTTTCTTATGCCAAGTCAAAAAAGGACTATGCAGCAAAATCCGCGTTTTTGTGCGCGGCCAAGTGCTTTTTGAAGGCAGGAAAGTACGATTCCGCAAAGGACGCCTTTGAGAGATCAAAGGAATTCACAGTCTCCCACAAAGAAGAGGGCAGGCCCGTGATAATAGTGGACGACAGCAGGGCAATCGTTTTGAAAATCGAGGGGCACCTGAGCAATCTGGGGTATACAAACCTGCACTCGTTTTCGGACGGCAACTCTGCACTCCAAGGATGCAAAAAACTGCTAAAGTCAAACCCGATAATTCTTTTGGACATGGGGCTGCCAGACATCGACGGCGACGTGGTGGCATCGAAAATACTTGAGCAGAAACCGGACGCCCAGATAATTCTGATAACTGCGGACGCAAAAACAACAAAACGCGTCAGGGATACAATCAGCTCTGGCGCAGTCGCCTTTATCCAAAAACCATTCACAATACGCGAGCTAAAGGACGCGCTGTCCACTGCAGAATCGGAATACTCTATATCAAAGAAGTAAGAGCGCCATGTTTGCGATGTTGACGTTTTTAAAATCAATCTTGGTGGTGCGATAGTCTACTATGTCATCTGAAAAGCGCTCGATTATTCTTGATGCGGGGTTTTTGAGGCCGCGCTCTATTCGCAAAACGACTAGCATGCTCCAGTCGCCTTCGGTGTTTGCTACAAACAAATAGTATGGCAAGGATAGGACGTACTCCCGCACAGACTCTTTTAGGGTTTCAAGCGATTTTGTCACCTTGAACTTTAGGAAAAGAACTTCGTGCTCGTTTGACTCTGCCACGTCTGAGAGTACTGCCTTGTATCCCTTGATTATTCCTGTTTTTTCGAGGCGCTCTATTCTTTTTCGGATGGTTCTGTCAGAAACGTCGTGGCCTGATTTTCTCAGCTCGGATGCGATGTCCTTTGAGGGCGTCCTTGCGTTTGAGTTTAGGATCTCGATTATCTTCTGGTCTACCTTGTCCAGGTTTGACCACGCCTCGCCGCTCATCACTTACTGGAAAGAACGGTGACTTTTGAATATTTTGTAAACATCCACGGCAACAGGATCAAAGACTAATTCTAGTGGAAATCCATACTCGTAAACTACTTGCCTTCCAAAAGTCAGAACCAGTCCTATGACTGGGACAATTGACGGCTAGACGTAAAAAAACCTGCCCAGATACAGCAGGGTGCTGCAAACAAACAACAGAAATCCCAGATTCAGAAAAAAGACAGGCAGGATAACTCTGTGGGACGGCCGGTCTGCCAACCCAAAATCGCCTGCGCTGAACGGCCTGATTACTACCAACTGCAGCAGATACCTGCTCTCGCTGTGGAGATCTAATCCAGGGAAAAACAGGTGAGTATGTGGAAGATGAGATTCCAAAGCTGTATGAAACAGAGAACATTCCGGCCCACAGGAAGATAATATACCAAAAGTGGGAGATACCACAGATTGGCTTTTACTGGCTGATGGCAGAAGTAGACAAAGAAGGGAACCTTGCCTACGGCTATGCCAATCTGAACAACGACCTGTTTGCCGAGTGGGGCTACATCAGCATAGAGGAGCTGATGGAAAACGATGCTGTTCGGTGCAAGGACTGGAAGCCCTGCACATTTGAAGAGGCCCAGAAAAAGATGCAGCAGTACAGGAGAAGACAGGACTCACAATAAAACTGAACACGGCGATAGACCGGGACAGAATCGAGAAGATACGCAAACTAATCGAGGACGACCTCGGAGTCAAGATCCTGTCGATAGACGAGTTCGTCCACACGGACGAGGAGGCGGAACCATGACCTGAAATCAAAACAGAATTCGGCAGAAAAGCTAAATAGTTCTGTTAGGTATACAAAACTCAAGAATTGAAGGACAAATTTAATCCAAGTTATCCTTCGATAGTAAGAGTGACCGAAACCACGGATAAGCGTCCCCTCGAGGGCCTTTAAAATTTTCATGGAAAAATTTCATCGAATTCATGCGTAAATTTTCGCACAAATTGAGTAACTCGAATCTTAAATCGTCATTTGGATGTTCTAAAAGCCTCTTTATCTTACTGTTATATTGGAAACTACCTCATTTCGTTCTCTACGTTACGGATTTTATAATTGGTCGACAAAGCATGCTGAAAGCATTTTCAAAGACAAATTGGGCACAAAGTTTTGGATATTAGATACTTTTTTTGTGTTTGTATAAGGCATACACTATGATCCAATACCCTGTATACCAAAATAGATTTACTGGGTGCAGTAGCTCGTACTCACCAAAAATTTCTAGATAATAATACCAAACATCGCCTATTGTTAACGCAATAATTGCAAATACGAGAATCAACCATGACGTACCAATTATGCCTCCTTTGAATGTCTTAACGCCCATTATTGCGAATGGCAAGGTTATTGCAGGAAGTGACACGAATATTGTCCCATAATAGAAGTCAAAATTCAGTTCTTGTATTTGATCAAGTGCCAGGGTGATGTATGTGCTAATTACTATGATCGGAATTACTGGCATCCAAAAAAATTCTTTCACATTGATTTTTGGTTTAAAGAATCTTATGTTTATGATGAGATGACCCAAAATAAACGGATACAGTGCAAAAAAGAACACATCAGCTATTGAAGGATATGGGTCGATTTGTAAGATTATATCATAAATAAAATAAACAACTTCGGCAATGACTAAGGACAAAAACCCACATCCTAAAG
>CAZITM010000079.1:0-4916 GCA_964542205.1 uncultured Candidatus Nitrosotenuis sp. | reverse complement strand
ACAAAATACGATTATATGCCTAGAAAAATGGCTTTGAGTGTTTGGCAGCAAAAGAGCTACTCGAAGTATCAAAGCCAAGAATCGTAGTTTTACTGGTAATCACGGCAGTCACGTCCATGTATGCCGCATCAAAGCTTGTAGGCCCGGCACTTGAGACGACGGCGCTACTCCACATAATAGTTGCAGGGGCGCTGGCGTCCGCAGGCTCTAGTGCACTAAACCACTACTACGACAGGGACATCGACCCGCTCATGAAAAGGACAAGCACAAGACCAATCCCCTCTGGAAGAATAAAAGCAGGTACAGTCCTGATATGCGGAATTTCGGTCTCTGCCATTTCTGTGATATACGCGTATTTCACACTAAATCCGGTCTCTACGTTTTTTATCGCACTGGGGATATTTTTCTACGTCATAGTGTACACTGTTTGGCTAAAAAGAAAAAACTCGTCAAACATCGTAATAGGCGGATTTGCAGGAAGCGCAGCGTCGATGGCCGGATGGACTGCTGCCACCGGGTTTGTGCCGCCGCTTGGGATTGATCTTCTGGGGTTTCTGGTTGGACTTCTGGTCTTTGTTTGGACTCCATCTCATTTCTGGTGCCTTGCAATGAAGATCCGAGACGACTATGAAGGGGCAAAGGTACCAATGCTGCCCGTACTGATTGGGATGCAAAAGACATCAAAGTACATCCTGGCAAATACCGCAATTCTTTTGCCGTACTCTCTTGCACTGTATGCGTTTGGCCTGGGTCTTGTGTATGTGGCAATAGCTGCCGCAAGCGGAGGCCTGATGCTTGCATATCATTACAAGCTTACAAAAAACCCGACATCGGACTTTGCGTGGAAGGCGTACAAGGTGACTGCACCATATCTTACAATAATATTTGTGGCAATTGCGCTGGATGCGGCATTCCACTTTAGGATCTAAGATTCTTCCAGACTGGAAAATGCACCAGTCTTTTTCCATTGTTTTTGTTTTGCCAACTTTTATTTTCTTCCGTGTGCCATCTGACCTACCCTGATCTGAGTTTTTTGCAAAGTCGTTTTAAAGGCAAAGACGATTTTACGGGATACATTGAAAATGGTTTAAGCAGCCGACAAACGATCCTGGCGGAAGTAGCGCACCAGTCATGTCGGCACCAGTGACTGTTGCATCACCCAGGTTGGTTCCAGTGAGGTCTGCTGAGACGAGGCTTGCGCCGCTAAAGTTAGTGCCGGTAAGTATTGCGCCGTGGAGGTTTGCCAGATTAAGAGTTGCGCCGCTAAGGTTTGTTCTGGTAAGATCTGCGCCGATTAGATTCGCACCCCTGAGGTCTGCGCCGCTAAGGTCCCTGCCGGAGAGGTCTCTATCATGGAAATCACAGCCGTGCAGGTCCACTCCCGGCACCATCTCCGCCGTACAAGTGGCAGGCCTTTCAATCAGCGGTGTGCAGATAAGATCGCCATTTGCGTCTATTCCGGACACAAAAAAGCCCTCAGGGCAGCTTTGAGCCCGAATTGTTCCGGGTGGTCCAGGCGGACCTGCATCCCCCTTGTCGCCCTTGTCACCTTTTGGACCGCTGCAATCTTGAACATTTACAGCGCCGTCGCCGTTTATGTCTTCAGTATCCAAGTCTTTGGTTCCGTTCTCGTTCAAATCCCAGCACGCTTGGCCTGCATCGCCCTTTCCACCCGGCGGCCCTTGGAGCGTGCCTATGAGGGTCCACGTGAACTTGGCGGTTTTCTTGTATATCTTAAAATCTTGACTTGTGTTATCTATGTAAAGATCTCCCACTTTGCCTAGTTTCTTGTTTGGAGGTCCATCGCCTGTCCACACACGGTGCTTTTGTTTGAGCTTGCCTTCGTGCGCCCAGTGATCATCATCGTCATCATTGTTATTGGTTGCAAACGCCGACAGGGGCACGGTTCCTAAAACCAACATGAGCGCAAGCAAAAGCGCTGTTGTGGACTGGCTCATATTTAGTCTTGAAGTAATGTTGCTTATAGATATTCACTACCAATATTGGGAACAACAAAGGGATGCCTTTGAGCCCGGATCGGGCATGATTTTTGATCGCGGCACGAGAACAAAAAATCTACGACTCTTCAAGTCCAGGAAAAGACGCCTCGTAGTCCTTTTCCATGGTTTCCTTGTTTTGCTCGTCGTATTCGTCCTCTTCTGTCTCAGTTATGGATACTTCGATGCGCCGTGTGTCCTTTGTGAGCCAGGAGACCTTGATTAGGCCCATTATCTCCAAGTCCAGAAGAATCTTGTTGAACCTGTCCTGGGCTAGTGTGACGCCGGATTTTGCAAGTGCTTTTTGCAGATCCTCATCTGTAATCGAAGTTACGCTCTTTATTTTCTCATACACTACATTTCTTAATGGGAGTTCTGCCATGTCTATCCGTAAAAGGTCTTATCTACTTGCTTGGGCACGACATTAGAAATAGTTTCCCTTATCGCAGAATACCACTGGTCGACCTCTTTTGTGATGGACGGCCTTATCTTTTTGAGCGCCGCGGCAAAGTCGGCACTGCCTATTTTTGCGGAATCGCTCTGCATTGCGTGCACGCCTGCCTCCCTGCAAAGGGCCGCAAGGTCTGCTCCGGTATAGTTCTGAGTTGAAACTGAGATCTCCTGGAGGTTTATGTTGTCTGCAAGCGGCATCTTTTTTGTCAAAATCTTGATGATCTCGAGCCTTCCTTTTTCGTCTGGCTGCTGCACATACAGAACCGGCTCGAGCCTGCCGGGCCTCAAAAGCGAGTGGTCCAAAAGGTCAGGCCTGTTCGTGATTCCAATTACCGCCACTCTGGCCGAGCCGCTCTCCTCCATCTCTGTTAAAAGCTGGGACAAGATGGTCTGGCCTATGCCGACGTCTTCGCCCGACTTCATCCTAGCAAGCGAGTCCATCTCGTCAAATATTATGATGCACGGGGCCGACGTTTTTGCCTTTCTAAAGATCTCACGGATGGCCTTTTCGGACTCGCCAACCCACTTGGAGAGTATCTCTGGGCCGCGGACCAGGATCATGTTGCTTCCACTCTCGGTCGCAACTGCACGCGCCAAAAGCGACTTGCCGCATCCAGGAGGGCCGTACAGCAGGACACCGCGCGGCGGCTTTATTCCCATGTTGTAGAATTTCTGCGGCTCTTTTAGTGCGACGATTAGATTGTCCTGCAATGTTTTCTTTACGTCGTCGAGGCCGCCAACGTCGCTCCAGAAAACCTTGGGCCTTTCCACGTAGAACTCTCGCATCGCGGTGGGAACGACTTCGTGCATTGCGTCGTAAAAGTCCATAAGCCGTATGTCCATTGACTGCAGTATTTCCGCAGAAACCTTCTCTGTTTCCATGTCTATTTCCGGAAGGTATCTCCTGATCGCCTTTAGTGCTGCCTCGCGGCAAAGCGATTTTATGTCTGCACCCGTGTATCCGTGGAGCTCGGCTGCAAGCCTTTTGAGATCGACTTCGTCTGATATCGGCATACCGCGTGTGTGTATCATCAGGATTTCCAGTCTTCCGTCGACGTTTGGAACTGACACTTCGATTTCCCTGTCAAACCTTCCAGGCCTTCGCAGCGCAGGATCGACGCTGTCCGGCCTGTTGGTTGCGCCAAGGACTATGACGTTTCCCCTGTCGGTGAGGCCGTCCATTAGTGCAAGAAGCTGGGCGACTACTCTTTTTTCCACGTCGCCATATGCCTCTTCACGTTTTGGCGCAATGGCGTCGATTTCGTCTATGAATATTATGCTTGGCGAGTTGTCCTTTGCCTCCTTGAAAATTTCGCGGAGCTTTGCCTCGGTTTCACCATAATACTTGTTCATTATCTCGGGGCCGTTAATTGAGAACATGTTTGCCTCGGACTCGGACGCCAAGACCTTTGCGATTAGCGTCTTTCCACATCCCGGAGGCCCGTACAGGAGGACTCCACTGTGCGGCTCTATCCCAAGTCGGCTAAATATCTCCGGGTGCCGCAGCGGCAGCTCGACTATTTCTCGCATTACCTTTATCTCGTTTTTTAGGCCGCCTACCTCATCGTACGTTACGCGGGCCTTTTTGTCGACCGGTTGTTCGGTCGATATGGAAAAATCGGTCGTCTTGTCAATTGTAACTATTCCCTTTGGGGTTATCTTTCCTATCTTAAAGTCCATCGGGTTTCCTAGAATCATGACAGAAATCTCATCGCCTTGGCAGAACGGCAGGCCCTTGAGTCTGTTTTTCACAAAATCTGTAAACTCTTTGTCTACCGTTACGACATCGGATACTGGCACTAAGACTATTGACTTGGCTACTTTGGCAGTGACCTTTTTTATTTTAACAATGTCGTTTAGCGCACTTCCTACGTTCTTTCTTGTCTGGCCGTCAATTCTTATCAGATCGCCGAACTTGTCGTCCTCGTCTGTAGGCCATGCCACCGCGCAGCTTGTCTTCTTGCCTGTAATCTCTATGATGTCGCCCGGGTTTGCCTTTAGAAAGTCCATGGCATCTGGGCCTATTCTAGCTCTTTTTTTGCCAACGTCTCTCTGCTTTGCCTCGCCGACTCGCATTTGCAGAGGTTCGTCCTTTCGGGCCACGGTCTCACTTCACATCTACTGATTTTCGACTCATGTTGAGGACCTCGAACTCCGATACGCCCTCGACAGATCTTACGGCTTCTTCAAGCATGTCCATTTGTCCTTCCTTGTCGTCCAAGTTGAACTCTGCCTTTAGAAAGTATAGACCAAATGCTAGAGGTTCTTTGGCATAGCGCTCAAGAAGTATTCCGCCCCCTAGCTTTGACTGGATGTCCTTTGCCAGGTTGTCCAGGTTTATCTCCGTTCCAGTGGGGAGAATCTTTGTGATTAAGAGTAGTCGCGCCATTTCTATGGTCCTGAGAAGTTGCAAGACTGACAGGTATACGATCTTGCGGCGTCGCGGCAGCTCTCACATCGCCATAT
>CAZITM010000078.1:0-5385 GCA_964542205.1 uncultured Candidatus Nitrosotenuis sp. | reverse complement strand
GATATGGAAATCCTTCCTGGGCCCATAGTAATTATTGTCAGGCTTGCCGCAAGGAGGAGCAAATCAATTTCAAAGCCGCGCTGGCCAGTCAAACTTGCAGCACCCTTCACATGAAATATCGCCCCAAGCATGATTATGGATAACAACGATGATGAAATCCTGCTCAAGACGCCAATGATCAAAAGTATTCCAGAAACCGTTTCTGCCAGAGCAATCGGAATCTGCATCTCTGGTGGCAGGCCAATGTTTGACAAAAACTCAACAAAACCCGGCCCAAACTTGCCCGTGCCATGCACGATAAATATTACACCTACGGCCAACCTCAGACCAAAATGAGTAATATCGTTGAATTTACCGGCTCTGATATCTGCTTCCAATGTTAAAGAAACTCCTCAATGATATAATTAAAAGCTATTTATCACATTTTGTGGGAAATCTAGTGCATCCGCGCTCTGTAGAATATAAAAAAAGATTGATCAAAACTTGGAACGAGATTGCTTTACGGTATCACAAAAGATGGGCAAAAAAGAGTGCTGGGCCATTCCAGAGTACCACTAAGCTTGTCGGAATGGCAAAAATTGGCAAGGGGGACAAAGTACTTGATCTTGCATGCGGAACAGGTGCCATCACCAAAAAAATTCTTGCAAAAATAGGCAATGGCGGTCATGTGATTGGCGTAGATAGCTCCACAGCGGCAATTAAAATCGCAAAAAGGTGGGCATCGACCAACCCAAACATCGATTTTGTGGTATCTGACGCAGAAACACTGCACTTTAACGAAAAATTTGATGCGGTGACGTGCCAGTATGCACTGTTCTTTTTTCCAAATGCGCACAAAGTACTCCAAAACGCAAGACGATGTCTGAAAAAGAACGGAACACTGGCGCTTGCAGTACATGGAGCAGGAAACACAGTGCCATACTTTAGCAGCATACTTGAAGTAGTAACAAAATTCATACCTGACTATCTGCCACTGGGAACCCCCGATCTTGACAGATTTGGGACAAAAACCAAACTCAAAGCCGCAATAATGAACGCGGGTTTTACAAACATACGGATAAGGGAATTCACTTTTTCATACAGCCCAGGAACTTTCTCGATATACTGGGGAGACTATCTAAAATATTTGGCAAAACCGCTCAAAGAAAAAATAAACAACCTGCCATGCGCCAAACGAAGACAACTGAGAGACCAAATTAAACAAAAAACTTTGCCCTACACAAAAAACGGGAAAATAACATTTCCGTGGAAAGTACTAGTACTAACTGCGACAAAACCATGAATTGTAGTGCTTTCAATAAAATCACTGGAAACGCATCCACCAAATGGCTCTACTCGTTTCTAATTTAGGAATAATTTGTAATCAGCAGGTGTGTCTGGAGAAAACAATACATCTATGATCAGAGTATGACTAGATCTTTTGTGAAATTGTGCATGACTTGTAAGCGATCGCTTACTATAACAGAATCTTCTATTCGCACGCCAAATTTTTTTGGGATATAGATGCCCGGTTCTATGGTTACTGCCATGTTTTTTCGTAGAGTGACTTGGCTTTTTTGACTGATCGTTGGGGGCTCATGGACCTCTAGACCTATGCCGTGGCCTGTCGAATGAACAAAATATTTGCCATAATTCTTTTCGTTGATATAGCTCCTACATATGTCGTCGACCGATTTACAAGAAACACCAGGCCTCGCTGCCCCGAGGCCGCGCTTCTGCGATTCCTTTACGACCTCATACGCTTCTTTTGCTTGTTCGCTTACAGTGCCAAGGCCAAAAGTTCTCGTGGCATCGCTTACATAGCCTTTGTATCGTAAAGTGAGATCAACTACAATCAGATCCCCACCTACAAACCTTCTGTCAGTTACCTGTGCGTGTGGTAACGCTCCATTTGGGCCTCCAGCAATTATCAGGGGATTTAGGGTTGAGCGATAACCGGTGCTGAACATCTGGCGTTCCATTGCAAATGACATCAAAATCGACTGGAGTTCTGACTCGCGTTGACCCTTCTTTATCTTCTTTGTGCACAGCTCGTACATCTCATCGATGATCCTTGAGGCTTTTTTTAACACCGCAATCTCCATCTCGTCTTTTATCTCCCTTGCCCGATAAAATGGGTCTACTGAGTGTGTGATTTTGGGAATAGATTTTTTGAGCAGCTCCATTGTTGCATAGCTCTGGCAGTCGGTGCAGACCTTGGCATTTTTTATTTTGTTTGCCAAGCTTGAAACTAGACCAACACCGCGTTCGGCCTTGATGATCGTGCAATCAACAGATTCCTCTTTTGCTCTGCCTGCCTCCAGCTCAGGCGTGATTATTGTAGTGTGGCCATTTTTTTCTAGGATGCCTACTGCCTCGCCCCAGAACCCAGTCATGTAAAAGAGATTCTCAGGTTCAAAGCAAACTAAAACATTACAATTGATTTTTTGTGCGTGTTTTAATAAATTCTTCCGGCGTTGCTTCATGCGTTAGATGATGTTTGTTTTTGTGAATTTATGTATGTTGGAAAGTATGTATATTCGACATCAAAGTTTTACAGTGTTGGAAGAAAAGAAAAAAATTGTCGCACTGCTCTCGGGAGGACTAGACAGCCAGCTTGCTGTAAAAATGATGCAAAAACAAGGATTCGAGGTATCAGCAGTTGCGATCAAGACACCGTTTTGTGATTTTGATTGTGGTCGTGGGTGTGGATTTGAAATTAGGGAAAGGGCAGATACACTAGGAATCAATCTCAAAACCGTATATCTGGGAGATGAATACATCGAGATGCTCAAAAACCCAAAACACGGCTTTGGTTCTGGGATGAACCCCTGCATCGACTGTAGGGCAATGATGTTCAAGGCCGCAAAAAAGCACATGGAAGAGATCGGAGCAGAATTCATAATATCGGGTGAAGTCTTGGGGCAAAGGCCTATGAGCCAACACGGGCCCGCACTCAAAACAATTGAAAAGGAATCAGATCTTGAAGGTTACATAGTGCGACCTCTTTCCGGTGGACTGCTACCAAAAACCATCCCAGAAGAAAATGGGCTAATCAAAAGAGAAAACCTAGGGATGATACGGGGCCGCACAAGAAGAACGCAACTACAAATGGCAAAGGAGCTAGGAATAGAAAATCCACCAAACGCCGGTGGGGGATGCCTGCTTACCGATCCGGCGTTTGCAATCAGGGCAAAGGATCTCTTCAGTCACACAGAAACTCCGACAACAAACGACATTGATCTACTAAAAATTGCAAGACATTTCAGATTGGATGAAAAAACAAAACTCGTTGTGGGAAGAAACAAAGAAGAAAACGAAATGATAAAAGCACTAGCACTTAGCGACGATTTGATATTTTATGCCAAAGACTACATGGGACCAATTGCTCTTTTGCGCGGCCAAAACAAAGAACCTTACAAGCAGCTCTGCGCCGCAATAACTCTCAGATACTCTGATGCGCCAAAAGACACCCAGGGAACAGTAATCATGGAACAAGACGGCGGAGCGCAAAAATCAGAAATCACCACTGGCAGAGCAGACGAGTCTGATTATACAAAGTACAGAATTTAGGAATATCCTAAAAATCTGTTCGTGCCTGATGCGAAAGACTTTTTGAGGGAGTAATTCGCATCTTATCTAGATGCAAAAGCAGGAAAGCCCAACATATCTGAAAGCATTAACGATTAGAGACCAAAGCGATATCCACTCAATCAAAGAAGATATGAAGAAAAACATGATACTCATCCTGCGCGTGACACCACTTGCACAAAAAGATGTAGAGCAGCTTCGAAAACTCGTCGAAGAGTTGTATGCGCAAGCAAAAAACTACAACGCGGACATTGCGAGGTTGGGCGAAGAAAGAATAATCGTTACACCTCCCGGCGTAAAAATCTGGAAGCCAGAATATGATCTAAAATAATATTAAAACAAGATGTATCATTTCTACGTCCACTTAATATCAAACAAGTCTAGATAATTTGCAAAGTGCGAAACAACTCTAAATTAATTCCATTTCTTGCATTTGCACTAATTATACCTGGAATTGCTTTTGCCTCCGAAGGCGACTCTCTCGTCAAAGAATGTGAAAAGATTTTTCCAGACTTGGAAGTTCTTGGGAAAGTGAAATTCGAGCAACGATACCTCCATCACAAAGATCTGAGAAGTTGTTATGTGATGTATAATGATCTAATCTGGTATTCAGACGGGCCTGATCGCACACAAAGATTGCTTGAACTACTAAAAAAACCACAACAAGACACTCAAGTAAGAGACAGATTTGTGCAAAGTAACGCCGTGCCGCAGTGGATCAAAGATGACGCCATGCGCTGGCACCAAGGAAAAGAAAAAGACAACATTTTTTCCTATGGGATACGATACATGATAAACTCAAAAATGATAAACTTGCCAATTAGCGCCTTTGATCCACAAAGTTGCGGCCACGACACATTCTGCGTTTCAAAAAATGATTACATAAAGTACTCAATTAAAGACAGCAAGATCGACGATACCACTACACAGACGCACACAATAGGGGTTGGAAGCAGTTCCATTGCTGTCAGTACAGTTGAGGTATCCAAGGATGGAAAGAAAACAGATGCCTTCCAGGTAAAAAACGATGGCTTGATCGCAAACACTCAAAAATATTATCGCTTTATCCACAAAATACCCATACAGATCGGCTCTACTATCAAGTCCGCTTTTGATATTAAGGTAACTGACGAGATCCTCTTCCCCTTCAAAAACACAAAAAGACAGGCATTGCTTGCGTGGGATGAAACAAAGCAGTACCACGAAGTAATAGATAAGCAAACAGGGGTTGTTCTCTTTGCAAAGCACGAAAACAGGATACTCAAATCCATATGGACTGCAGAACTTACAGACACCAATGTCTTTACAAAAGAGATCAAAATCCAGTACAAAGACATGCAAATTCCTCCTTGGTTTAGAGCCACGGTAAAATTGTGGACAGAAAACAAAATCACCGATACGGAATATCTAAATGGAATAAACTACCTGCTTAAAAACAAAATAATGAAGATCTAGCCCAAATTTTGGCTAAAATAACCTAATTGCCTCTTGGACCTGCGGATAGTGGGCGGGAATCCTGAACATTCTGCGGATGTTCATGGCAAGGTTCTCGCACTTTCTTCGCTCGCCGTGGTTTACAAGGACACGTCTCAGCTTCGGCCTCATTTTATGCACAAATGAGAGTAATTGGTTGTAGTCGCTGTGACCAGAAAACCCGTCAAGTTTTATTATGGAACAATTTATGTTGACCACTTCGACTTTGCCCTCCCTGCCCATCAGTGAGACCTGTTTTGAGCCATCCAAAACCCTGCGCCCAAGCGTCCCATTTACCTGGTAAGAAACAAAGATTATCTTATTTTTGTTTCCCGGTGCAAT
>CAZITM010000077.1:0-5399 GCA_964542205.1 uncultured Candidatus Nitrosotenuis sp. | reverse complement strand
ACACAATGCATTGAAATTAATAGACAAACTAGCAGAAAAAACAAAGACAAAAAGTGTCCTCATTATTGATGAATTTCCGTCAATGACCGAATTAAAAGTAGGCAAAAAAATGATTGGTTCATCTATCATAAAATCAATTAGAACCATCAACGAAGATTACAAAAATACCTCGCTTGTAATATCTGGCTCTTTTATGCATACTATGCAAAAGGTGGCTTTGTCGTCATCAGCGCCTTTTTACAAACAGCTAGTAAATTTAGAAATCAAGCCATTAGATAGTGCGGCAATACGAGATTTTATTAAAAAATATCTAAAGAAAAAGATCAGCAAAGAAGGACTAGATTTACTATTGGAAAAATCAAGTGGAATCCCATATAATTTACAAATACTTGGACGCCAGATGTGTGAATTAAAAGAAAATACGCTTGATCGAACGTCAGTGAAAACAGCAATTGACGAAATACTCAAAAGAGAAGGAGAATTTCACTTTAAGGACTATCTAAACATGATGCAATCTACAGAAATTAAAGTATTAAAAACGATGGCAGTTTATGATGTGAACAGTCCAAGCAAGATATCTGATGCTATAAATATGGAGTTAAATGAGGTTACTTCACTTTTAAAATTGCTTTTGGATAAAGGCCTGATAAAGAGAATTGATCGAGGACAATATCAGTTCGCAGATAACATGTTTAAAACATGGCTTGGTAGATTTGGCATGTAAATCAAATGTAGCGACAAAAGATAATATGGAAAAATCTTTTTCAAAAACTATGAAAAAAACTCTTGCTGACTTGGATTTCGCAAAAGGGGGAGGCCTTGTACCGGTTATCGTTCAGGACGCAAATACAAAAGAAGTTCTAACTCTGGCATACGCAAACAAAGAATCATTGGAGCTAACACAAAAAACTGGAAACTCTTGGTTTTGGTCTCGTTCAAGAAACAAGCTCTGGATGAAAGGCGAGGAATCCGGCAACACGCAAAAGGTAAAAGAGATCCTAGTGGACTGCGATTCTGATGCTGTGATCTATCTGGTCGAGCCGGCAGGCCCTGCATGCCACACCGGCGAACGGGTATGCTTTCACAACAAGCTGGACTAACAGACCCTCTGGAAGAGGCCTATCTCGGTTGGAATAGTGTCGTTTAGTATTCTGAATCTGATCGGAGGATATTCAGTCTTTGTAAAGACGACAGTCCAGTTTCCTATCAAATCATCAACGCTGCAAATGCCCCTCCCCTTTGATATTGATGGTTTGAAGTACTGGTTGAACCCGGATTTTTCCATGCCGTTAAACGGAATGGTAATGTATTTCGTGGTTCCATTCGGCATCACAAAGACAATGTTTCCTGCATCGGTTGGCTGGAGTCCATCGACTGCAAGAAATACATTTTCACCTACTCTATACTCGTACTTGTTTATCGCAAACGGCCCAGACCTGTTCCAATTTTCAAATTCGTCTACTGGCTGTTTTGGTGTGGACACATCAATGGGGCCGACAAAAACGATGGCAGAGACGACTGCGACTACGACTGCGCCCAATATCGACAAACCGATGATCCTTGCTCTCAAACTTCTTTCAAGTCTCCCAAAACGTCTAAAAACGTTGTGCAGGGTTTTTCCTGCTTTCTCAGGCGGGGCTGGTTAACTATTATTAAATTTATTGTTTTTAAAGTTAAGTGTCACTAAACTTGATATTAGGACATTTTAACTATACATCTGGCAACGATTTTTCATGACAAAAATATCTCTCCAGTGCCGGGAATGCAAAAAAGAGTACGAGTCCACCTTCAGGTACATCTGCGAGGAGTGCTTTGGGCCGCTTGATGTAATGTACGAGTTTCCATCCGTTTCAAAAAACATGTTTTCAAGCAGGGAGCACACGTACTGGCGCTACCTGGAACTGCTGCCGATCCAGGACAAATCCAACATTGTAAGCATTGGTGCTGGAATGACGCCGCTTATCAAGGCCGAAAAGCTCGGAGAGAAATTAGGACTGAATAACCTTTATGTAAAAAACGATTCTGTAAACCCGACTTTTTCGTTCAAGGACAGGCCTGCAGGGATAGCAGTATCAAAGGCAAAAGAGTTCAGGCTCTCCGCAGTCGGCTGCGCGTCAACTGGGAACCTGGCATCTGCCACTGCGGCACACGCAGCAAGGGGCGGCTTTCCATGTTATGTCTTTGCCCCAAGTGATATAGAGCACGCAAAGATCGCCCAGGCGCTCGCATACGGCTCCAAGTTTATCGCAGTTGACGGGACATACGACGACGCAAACAGAATCGCGGCCCAAATAGGCGACAGCAGGGGAATCGGAATCGTCAACATCAACATGAGATCATACTATGTGGAAGGATCAAAGACACTTGCATACGAGGTGGCAGAGCAGCTTGGCTGGCAGACACCTGACCAGCTCATCGTTCCTGTGGGAAGCGGTGCGATGCTAAACGCAATCTGCAAGGGATTTGAGGAACTGCAGGCAGTGTCGTTGCTAAAAGACGTCTCTGCAATGCACATCCATGCGGCACAGCCGGTCGGCTGTGCCCCAATAGTTGACGCCTTCAAAAAGGGCTCAAGCGAGGTAGTCCCAGTAGAAAACCCAGACACCATAGCAAAAAGCCTGGCAATAGGAGATCCGGGAGACGGCCGATACGTGCTAAAAAGACTAGAGCAGTACGGCGGATTTGCCGAAGAGTCAAACAACAAAGAGATTCTTGATGCCATACTGCTTCTTGCCCAGACAGAAGGAATATTCACAGAGCCTGCTGGAGGGGTGTCCGTAGCGGTGCTCAAAAAGCTGGTCGAGGACGGAAAAATAGACAAAAACGACGTGACTATCTGCTATGTGACAGGAAACGGCCTCAAGGCAACCGAGTCGCTGATGGAAATATTGCCAAAGCCGGAGGTGCTTCAAGCAAATCTTGCGGCAGTGTCTGAAGCGGTGAAGTAACTTGGCAAACGTCACATTTACAATTCCATCCGTCCTAAACAAGGGAGGCGGGGAAAAAAAGATCCAACTCTCCACAAGCTCGCTTTTGGACTCGTTTAACCAGATATCGCAAAACATGGGCGATGATTTCAAAAGACGAGTCCTAAACGACGACGGAACTCCGCGCTCACTCATCAACATCTACATCAACGGAAAAAACGCGAGATTCTCGGGAGGTATGAATACTGAGCTAAAAGACGGAGACGAAATCTACATTCTGCCGGCAGTGGCAGGCGGCTCTGAGCTGTCAAGCAAGGAAATCGACAGATACTCCAGACAAATAATGCTAGAGGAGATAGGGTACCAGGGCCAGCTAAAACTAAAGGCGGCCAAGGTCTGCGTCGTCGGAACCGGCGGACTGGGCAACCCGATAACAACAAGGCTTGTGGCAATGGGGGTGGGCAGGCTGCGAATAATCGACAGGGACGTAATCGAACTGTCAAATCTCCACCGCCAGACAATGTTTGATGAGGACGACGTGGGCCAAATCAAAGTCGAAGTCGCAGCAAGGAAACTAAAGAAGCTAAACCCGGACGTGGAGATAGAGGCACTCGCAATCTCGATAAATGACTATACCGCAGTCGATGCCGTTGAGGGCTGCGACGTCGTAATAGACGCCCTTGATAGCGTCAACGCAAGATATGCGCTCAACAAGGCATGCGTGGAAAAAAACATACCGTTTGTGACGGGGGCAGCAGTGGCAGTATCCGGCCAAGCATTTACAATTTTGCCGCACCAGAGTGCGTGTTATTCGTGCATGTTTCCAGCACTGGACGAGGACTCGATGCCCACATGCAGTATTGAGGGTGTGCACCCCTCCATCCTCTCTATAGTTGGCGGAATAGAGGTAGCCGAAGCAGTCAAGATAATACTTGGAAAAAAGCCAAGCCTCTCGGACAAAATACTCCACATAGATCTTGAAAACCTGGACTTTGTCACCACTAAAACATTCAGAGCAGATGAATGTCCTGTCTGTGGAAGCGGAAAGGCAGAGCCTGCGCCAAAAGAAGAGCTGATAATAGAAGAGCTCTGCGGCAGAAACCGCGGCAAGCGAACCTTTTCGATTACGCCTACCCAGAAATTTGAGATCGACATCGAAAAAATAACCAACCTCGCAAAGGACCTCCAGTTCCGGGTGGAAAACCAGGGCGAGCTCGGACTGTCGATGCGGACCAACGACATGTCTGTCAGCTTTATGAAGAGGGGCTCGGCAGTAATAGTAGGACCCAAGGACGAAAACGACGCAGTGGTCTTGTACAAGAAACTGGTGCAAAAACGGGGCTAGCTAAAATCAATTTCTTTGCAGAACCCGCACTCGCAGTTGGGCAAAATATCTTTTTATAGAATGTAATACATGTAATACATATGAAGAAAGATCTAATAACAGTCAGAGGAGTTGATGATGATGTGTTTGGCTTGTTTAAGATAAAGGCCATGGAACACAAAATGAACATTGGCAAGGCTCTAACTGAGGCAATGCAAGTTTGGATACGAAGCAAAGAACATCCAAAAAAAACTGGAAGATTACTTGTCAACTCTCGTCCGTTTGACTGGGGGGAAAACACGGAAAAGACAAGTGTCCAGATTGATGACATTCTCTATGATCATGCTTGATACAAGCTTTGTAGTGGCGTACTTTAACACAAGAGACCAAAACCATGATCTTGCAATAAAGACAGCAAAAACACTGGCTAGCCAGAACCGTGAGATCTTCATCACCGATTACATCTTTGGGGAGATTGTCACAGTCAGCTTTTTGAGACTAAAAAACGTGGGAAAAACAACACGCATAGGTAAACTAATCTTGGCGTCTTGTAATTTGATATATGTTGAGAAAAACATCTTTGAATATGCTTGGGAGATATTTTCTAAGCAAAACCTGCGGCTAAGCTTTACAGACTGTACTACCATTGCGGCAATGCAAAGTCAAAAAATACAAAAAATTGCTACATTTGACAGTGATTTTACCAAAGTTAGGGGCGTTGAGGTCTTATGAATTCTCCCCGCATATGTTTCTGAACTACCACTTGCTAAAGCACATGGCTCCATGATTCCAGTAGAGCAGTACCGGGGGTGCAGTTTTTGAATCCATCTCATAGATGCCTTTCATGGAATTGGCCATCTGCTGGTTGGGCATTCCATTTTCCTTCTGTCGAATAGTCCGTGCTATCTTGACTGGGTCTAGCCTTGCTATGGCATGATTTTGTTCCATGCCAACCTTGATCTTAATCTCTTGGCAAGGGGGGGGGGGGGTGAACTAATTTCAGGATAATAGAGTTCTACATACGAACCAGTCTAACGCCCGACAGTTAACACAGATGACAAACACCGACCAAGTTAACAGTATCTGCATACTGTGCTCTGTTGACTAAATCCTGAACCTCTCCAACACCTTCAGGTAGTATCTGGCTG
>CAZITM010000076.1:0-5530 GCA_964542205.1 uncultured Candidatus Nitrosotenuis sp. | reverse complement strand
ACCCGGGTAACGGGCTTGGAAGGCCAGCGTACTACCAGGCTATACTACGGCCGCATGAAATTGAGACGTTTTCTGCCTACATAAAAATCGTCTTTTCGTATTCGTATAGAATTCTGGCGACTATCACATGAGCTTCGAGTGGCCTTTGCTCAACACTGTACGTGGAGTCAATTCTTTTTTTAGTAGAATCCGCAAAGTCGCCTTTTGGAAATCCGCCGATAACAAGACAGGTATCATCGTCGAAGAGTCGGGCTACCTGCTCGTAGCTGCTTTTCTTTCCATCTGAGGACAGACCGATCACCCGCTCTGGCCGTAGCTTGTCGATGAGCTCAGAAAATGTCATGTTCTTTATCTCAAAAAGCGTCTTGCCGTCGAATTTGATGGTTTTTTCTAAAAACAGTTTTTCAATTATTCCGGCAAACCTATGGTACGATTTTGGGAGCCTTACGCCAGAACCCACAGAAATGACCTTGTCGTCGATTGTGTGCACATAGACTGCTATCTCGTCTTCCTCATACAATGGAATGGTGCATGCTTCAAGTAGGCATAGATGAACAATATCAGGCCTTCCTCGCTTTATCTCGTTTTTAATTCCCTTCATCGCCGCAAAATGCCACGAGTTGTCAAGAAGTACATCCGATGGATTTTTTCCCATCTTTTTGCAGTACGATATTACAGAATTGTGTCGTTGCAGTTCTCTTGGAACCAGTTCAAGGGACGCTTCGGCTATTATTAATGAGAGCATTCAGTGATTTACTGGGCCGTCTGTATTTGTTTTTTGAGCTCCGCCCAAGCTATTTTTGGCGAGTTGTCTGTCTTTATGAGGCCTGCGCTGCATGTGTAGCTGCCAAGTCTTTCTCGCACGTACTGGTCTCCCGCTACTGCGACTCGGGATTCTGAAAATTCTTGGCTTATGGTACAGCTGCCTTCAGGCCGGTCATACTGTCGGTACCAGTTGAAAAACTCGATTTCCGGGCTGTTTTGCCGATAAAAGTTGTACGCGATTTTGATAAATTCCGCCTGGTCTTGCTCGTTTCCGTTGACAAAATCAGATGTGCTCCAGCTTATCTCAAAAAGTGCGATTTTCTTGCCGGCCGCCATCTCAAGTGCCTTTTGCAGATCTGTCTCTGCGTCCTGCGGCGTTTTTGAAATGTCATTTAACCGGTCTACTGGCAGGTAGGTAAAGGCAACGAAATCTCCAAGCTGCCCAACATCGGCCACATATTGCTCAAGGTTCTTGTTGAGCACGTTGTTTAGTGAAAAAGCGTTTCCCATTTTGACATTTGGGTGTTTTTGCTTTATTTCAGAGTAAACGTTGTTGAAAAACTCCTTGTATTCTTTTGGGCTTCCATCGGCATCGTCAAAGTAAGAGTCAAGGCTTCCTCCAATTATTACGTAATCAATCATGCCATCATATCTTGACAAGATGGCATCCAGCACCTTGACGGTTTTTTGCTCCAGATTCGTGCCAAAGGACGGCGCTGCCATCCACTCAGGGAACGGTCCTAGAATCCTTCCGTTTACCACAGAGAAATATAGCGTCACCTGCAGGCCGTTGTTCTTGTTTAGACTCATCAAGACATCGGTGTCCTTCCAGTTGTAATGGTCTGGCTCTGGCTCTATGTGGTTCCAGAAAAGATAGAGGTTGCTTCGACCTGCACCAGTAAGCGATGCCTCCGAGTAGACCTTGGTTAGCTGGTCTAGTGTCACCTCTGAGGTAGGCGTGTTAATGACTAGGCCTAGTTTTTCGTTTTTTAGTATCTCTGTTGGTTCAGGTGTAGTCGGTATGGACGCGGTCGGGATGAGTGCAAGCACTGCTATTGCCACGGCTACTGCTATTCCGATTGCAAAAAAGATCTTCTTGTCCACTAGAGTAGCAACAAAAAATGATAATAAAAGAATTGGGCTTTAGCCAGATGTACAGCCAGAAAAGCCGCATTCAATACAGATGCTACACCCTTCCACAAAGATCAGGTTGTTCTTGCAAGAAGGACACAGCATCTCTTCAGACACTTCTTCTTTTACTGGCTCTTTGAGTGGTTCTTCTGGTATCTTTAGCTCAAGTGCGTTGTTGACCTGTGCCCGAATGTATGGGTTTTTGATGTTCTTTGAGATGTATTCACGCAGGTATGCACTTGCCTCAACATCAAATGTCTTTTCGGCGTTTTCGCTTGTCATGTGTAGTACTTGGGTGTGCCTTGAGCCGTCGCGATAGACGGTGATTCCCTTTAAGCCAAGCTCGTGCGCCAAAAGATATGCTGCCTTTACGTCCTCCGCTGAGACGTCATGCGGCATGTTGATGGTCTTTGCGATTGCGTTTCCGATCCAGACCTGCCATACAGCCTGTGCCATGAGGTGATCGGACCAGTGTATGTCCATGGCGGTGACAAAGATGTTTTGTATCCATTCTGGAATTTCCGCTAGTCCCCTAACCGATCCATAGTTATCAGCTATCTTTGCCAACAGCTCATCAGAGTAGAGCCCGTTTTCGCGCAAGACCTGCTCGAAGATCTTGTTTGTGTAGAAGAATCTTCCGACGGTCACGCGTTTTTCGAAGACAAGTGCAAATGTAGGCTCCATTCCATTTGAGCAGTCCGCAATCATGGAAAGTGTGCCTGTTGGAGCTACCGTTGTTGTCAGAACGTTTCGTATTCCGTGTTTTTGTATCTTGGCAACAAGTGCGTCCCAGTCGTAGTAGTGCTCGCCTTTTGGCTTTTCATAGTATCCTGCAATTGGGATTTTTCCTTCCGGATATTCTGTCCTAGAGCACAGATCAAACTCGCCTCTGGAACGTGCAAGCGCTACACTTTCTTCCATGGAATAGTACGTGAGTGCCTCTGCCAGCTTGTACTGGAATTCGTATCCTTCTTTGGAGTTGTACGGGATTCGGAGCTTGTAGAGAAGGTCTGCTACACCCATGACGCCAAGTCCTATTCTTCTTGATTCTTTTGATGCCTTGTCGATTTCTGGAACCGGATAATTGTTCATGTCGATTACGTTGTCCAAGAATCGAGTTGTTTTTCTGATCGTTTCCTCATATCTCTGCCAGTCGAATTCGTACTGGCCGTCTGCCTTTCTTTTTACGAGGTTTGCTAGGTTTATCGAACCAAGATTGCATGATTCGTATGGGTACAGAGATTGTTCGCCACAGTTGTGAGCAATGATGCCGTTTGCATCAAATGCATTGACGCCAGGTACTTGGACATCGTACACCTCTTCTACCCCATCCTCTACAAGGCCCGCAACCGTCGCTACAAATTTCTCTCTGTTAAGATCTCTCTTGTAATCTCCAAGTAACACATTTAGTTTTCCCATTTTCGCAGAATCGGTAAATCCTATTATGTTCTGGAAACGCAGTAAATTCTCGCCAGATATCGCAAGTTCGTGTTGTGGTTTAATGTGATACGTCTTTACACCCCCCTTACCGTCTGGCAGCAGCTTCTCCTGCTCTGTTCTTCTGTTTGTGTGTATTCTTGATGCAATGCCAAGTCTGAGCAGCATACGTTGAACAGCTTTTAGCATGATCAGGTCACTTTGTGATAGACGTACCGATACGCCCTTCTGTTGATTGCCTATCACAGTTCCATCTGCATCAAATAAACCTCTCAAGAATCCTTTGTAGAATGCGGATGATGTCTTCTCTATGTTTTCAGTTATTGTCTTATTCTGGTGTCCTAGTCCTAAAGATTCTGAAAGTTCCCTTATTGATGCTAATGAAAGTCGGTATTCGTCACGATCTTCGATCTTTATCCAACCTCTAAAGTCAGCTCTGTGTGGCATTTGTTGAGCATATCGTAATACTTGATTTCTTACAGCCATGTTCCCGGCATTTTCGCCCCACGAAGAAAGAACAACGCCTTCTTTTTTGATGTGGCCATCGCCTATCATCAGTCCCATCAGATATCCTTCATCTTCACCAAATCTTCCGTCCCACTCATAGTATCTACAATCATCAAGAACAACACTTTCACCATGCTTTAGATCTCTTGTTTGTTTCCATTCTGATTCCATTGTGTATCTGCTCATGTGTTTGACAGCTAGAACTTTGTGATCTTCTGTTAGTCGCAGCTCAAAGCCTTCTTTTGTTTTTAGTTTGTAGATCTTTTTGATTCCAGTAGAGAAGAATCCCTCTGTGTCCCATGTCTTTCCATTTAGATATGTCTTGAAGGGCACTCCTACAAGATCTTTGACCATCCTTGGTCCTTCAGCAGTAGCTACCCATGTATCTGCAGTTACACATGGGTTTGTAGCTCTTAGTGGCCCACCGCGCGCCTTTGCAAAGACATTGTACTTGTTGATGTTATCAAAGAAGATCAGACCAGGCTCTGCGCTCTTCCATGCAGACAGCGCAATGATGTCGATTAGCTGGTGCGCGTTGATCTCCTGTACAGGTGTCCTGTCTCGTGGGCTTCTGAGAGTGTACTTGCCGTCTGTGCTGTCAACGAGCGATGTCCAAAAGTCCCCCCAGATTCCGACACTTACGTTAAAGTTCTCAAGAATCCCTGGCTGTGTCTTGTTTGTGATGAACTTTTCAATGTCCGGGTGCCATACTTCCAGGATGCCCATGTTTGCACCCCTTCGTTTGCCTCCCTGCTTGACCACTTCCGTTACGGTGTTTATGATGTTCATGAACGAAACAGGTCCTGACGCTACGCCAGAAGTGGATGCCACTATGTCGCCTTCATGCCTGAGATCAGAATAGTTGATTCCTACTCCGCCGCCGGACTTGAAGATGAGTGCGGCATCGGATGTTGATTTCATGATGTCGCCCATGTCATCAGGCATGCCAAGCACAAAGCAGGCAGACAGCTGTCCTAGGCGCGCCCCCGCGTTCATCATTGTGGGCGAGTTTGGCAAAAAGTCCTGTTCTGTCATCAGGGTATAGTATTCTGTGATTCGATCCGCGTAGCTATCAAATTTTTTGGCAGCAAGCAGCGTCAGAACTTCTTTAAAGCTTTTCTTCATCTGGCCGCGTTTTGCCAGGTAGATGTAGTGGTTGATAAGGCCCCTAAAATGATACTTGTTCAGATAGTATGTGCCAATTTTGAATTTGTAATCAAAGTCGTCAAGCTTTGTAAGGTATTTTTTTGCTTCCTCCACATCTTGTGGAATGGTTCCTTCCTTTGCATACAGCTCAGAGTCGTATAATACATCTCCCAGGCCGACCAGTATTGCTACTCGCTCAAACATTTGGCTCGGGCTTTCGATTATTTCGTTTTTGTTGTTTCGCAGAAGGTATCTTGATGCGAGAACTCTGAGGCAGTTCAGATCAAACGACTTTGCTACTGGATCTAGTGATTTTGCGTTGAGCACCTTCATTTTGTCCTCACGGAGCTTGCGGCGCTCGTGTCTGTACAAAATATAGGATTTGGCAATATCACCATAACCCATTTCGATTAGCGTGGATTCGACCATGTCCTGAACGTCCTCGACGCTAGGCGGGCTGGAGGCCGAAAATCCCTGCTGGATGAGCTTTGACAATACCCCGTTTGTCAAATCCTCCGCTATTTTTCGATCCGGCTGGCCGTTC
>CAZITM010000075.1:0-5571 GCA_964542205.1 uncultured Candidatus Nitrosotenuis sp. | reverse complement strand
GAGTTCGGCGAGGTTAGCTGGAAACCTTGAGAACAAGTCAAATCCCATTGAAGAGTCAGACCTTCTTATTGCCAGTATCGCAGTTTCAAATAAGCAGATATTGATTACACGAAACAAAAAGCATTTTGAAAGGATTTCAGGATTGAAAATCGAAGGTTGGTAATTCTACATTACTGCCTGTGCTGCCTGGTGGAACATCTGGCTTTTTGCACAGCCAGCTGCAAGCTCGTCGCCTGCTCCTCTTCTCATGAGGCCCCTATACAGGCCATCTTCTAGTTTTACGCCCTCTCTTTGCTCCCATTCTTCTACAGTAATCGAGTATTTCTTTTGGATTCTGTCGCGGTACCATTCCGGAATCACATTGAATGCGCAGAACGGAATGATTCTAAGGTCTGGCGTCAAGTAGTGGATGTCGCATCTCTGCAGTCTCTCGAGGTCTTCGTTGTATTTGTCCTGGAAGTGCATCATTCCCAAGAACAGCCCCTTGACGTGCCAAGAGCCTACTGCGTCAAAGGATCTCTTCATCAAAATGTTTCCAAACATCTTTGCCAGGTCCAGTCCTGCAGGCTGCTTCTTTTTGTCTATAAAGCTGGACAGTTTTCGAACGACTTCAAGCATGGTAAAGTACTTGTTTTTACCAGAGCGGATCTCTTCTGCCTTGTCCTCGAATAATTCCAGCATTCCCTGGATGTCTGCAAATCTCGGCAGCGGCACGAACTTCTTTGTCTCTGCGTCCTCAAAGACATAGGTTCCCGCGCCGCAGGCAAAGTGAATTGATAACTCGTATTTTGGCTTGCTGGAAAATGCCTCGATTACGTTTGTCAGCGGCATGCAGCTTGGTACTGGAAACCAGTCGTCGACTGTGACTTCGCCCTGTGTCTGCTCCTCGATTCTTTGGATGCAGTCTGGTATGGTGATTCGGTATTTTTCGCGCTCTGTCTTGCCCATTCTTCCTGTCAGGGAAACGGGCTGGAAGTTTACTGCATGGACTACGTCCATGTTTTTTTGGGCGTATCTGACAATTCCGCCTAGTTCGTGGTCATTAATTGATTTGATGACGGTTGGAACGAAGACTACCGTCGTTCCTGTCTTTCTGCAAGAGTCAAGAGCATATGGAATCTCCCAGTGGTTCTTTGGGTTTGTCCTTGCAGTGACTCCGTCGAAGCTCAGGTACAGGTTGTTGCAGCCTGCCAGTCTTACCTCCCTTGCCGCCTCTGGGTCCATCGCATGTCTGATGCCGTTTGTGTTCATCTGAACATGGTCGACTCCTTCCTCTTTCATTATTTTGATAAGATCGGTAATGTCTTCCCGGAGCATCGGCTCGCCTCCGGTGATTTGAATCGAGTTGCCGGGGATCGGCCTTTCGGCCTTTAGCGTCTTCATCATTGCACGGACTTGGTCGTGTGACGGTTCGTACATGTATGCGCCCTCGAGTCCCTTCTTTACATAAAAGAAGCAGTACCAGCACGTCAGATCGCATCGGTTTGTGACTATCATGTTTGCAAGGCCGCTGTGGGAGAGGTGATTCGAGCACAAACCGCAGTTGTTTGGGCAAGAGCATTTCTCAATCATTACGTTAGGGGCGTGGGCGCCTTTGCCGTCTGCCCAATAAGTGCTAAATTTCTTGTACATTTCATAAGAACCAAAGTAGAGCTCCTCACATTCGCCGTGCGTGGGGCAGGTCTTGCTCATATAGACGCGGCCGTCGCGCTCAAAGACCTCGGCATCAAGTATCATGTTGCAGTCAGGACAGATGCTCTGAGTAAACCTAATAGTGGATTTCTTGCCCAGTGACTTGCTAGATTGCCTAGACAGCTGAATTAGCGACATTTACCTTATCAAACTGGCTTTTTCCGATATTGTATTTAACGTATTTCACACTACGCCCCGTGTGATTTAGGAGACACAGGCATACTCAGTTTAAATAGCAAAAAACTCCGACTAGATCGGATGAGCATCTCGGACAACACGCGCAAGTCCCTTGAGAGGATTGGCCTGACCAGCTATGAGATAAGGACATACTCGTCGCTTCTAAAGGCAGGCGAGCTGACGGCATCCGATCTGAGCCAGAAATCCGGCGTGCCGTACTCAAAGATCTACGAGGTTTTAGGATCACTGGAGGAGAAGGGCTGGATAGGCTCCGACGACTCGAGGCCCACAAAATACTTTGCCAAGTCGCCTGCCACTGCGCTTGAGGTGACAAAGCAAAAACAGGAATCAGACTTTAAGGAAAACGAAAACATCATTCTGCGCGAGCTGGTGCCACTTTACGAAAAAAGCGGTGTAAGTGAGCGCCCCGACATTTGGGTTTTGTCAGGAATAATGAACATTGCATCAAAAATTTTGGAGATGGTGGAAAGCTGCAGAAGCGAGGTCCTAATAGCGCTTCCAAAGGCCACAGAGACCCTCATGAAGCAAGCTCTGCCGAAGCTTAGGCAGCTACACGACAAAGGGGTGGTGATCACCATACTGATGTCGGACCAGATGGACAAAGAGTCCCTAAAGTCGCTGACAAGGGTGGCAACAGTCAAGGTAAAAAAGGGACTTTTTGGGGGCGGCATAATATCGGACAAAAGATATGTGGTGATTTTGCTTGGGCCCGTTTCCGAATCCTCAGAAGGCGAGGCAGTCGCCATTTGGGCAGACCACGCAGGCCTTGCTGGGTTTGCAAGGGAATACTTTGAATATTTGCTAAAGGATGCAAAGGGTGTACAATAATGGATTCTGTTGACGACGAGGTATTGTTTGTGGGAACTGCCGAGGCAGAACATGTAGAGATGTACCTAAAGGCGATCTGGCACATCAAGGAAAGAAACGAGCCTGTAAAGATAAGCACGATTGCCAAGATGCTAAACGTAAGGCAGCCAAGCGTAGTCCAGATGCTAAAGAAGCTAAACGAGCAGAACTTGGTAAACTACTCCAAGGCAGGGGTCACTCTAACTGAGGGAGGCGAAAAGGTTGGCGCCAGCATGATGCGAAACAGTAGGCTTTTGGAAGTCCTCATGGACAGCGCCCTCAAAGTGGAGATAGACGAGGAGATGGTTTGCGGAATAGAACACCATATGAACCAGCAGTTCACAGACGCATTGTGTACGATGCTTAAACATCCAAGAAAGTGTCCTCATGGTCATGACATTCCACGTGGAGCTTGCTGCATCAATTAGATTAACTCAACGAATCCGTGAACTGCCGGACAAGTCAGGAGGTCTTCTCGCCGTAGTTTGATAAAATGCCCAGTTTTGTAATGCTTATTAGTAAGAAACGCCTTACTAATTGGTAAGAAAATGTCAGAGATAAATGTGGGCTCTATTACCAGCAAAGGACAGATAACGATCCCAAAAAAGATCAGAGAACGATTGGATCTAAAAGAAGGCGATAGAATAGTTTTTGTTATTCAATCAGGACAAGCCACCATAAGAAAGGCACCTAGAGAAAGGATTTCTGTAATTTTGCGCAGACAGAAACCTTGGAGAGAGGACAGTACTAGATTTCAGAGAAGAATGCGAAAAGAATGGCGATAATCGCGTTAATTGACACAAACATAATATTAAATGCCAAGAATGCATCTGAAACACATTCAACCTCCTCTTTGCAGTTATTAGATGCGATCGAAGATGGGTTAGTGTATGGAGTCATATCCGTAATTTCTATTTCAGAATTATGTATTGGTTATTATTCTCAAGAAGATATGAAAGGTAAAGACGAGTTACTTACTCATTTAATTTCTAATAAGAATTTTGAAATTGTAGATCTTGATATAAAGATAGCTGATACGGCAGCAAAGATCCGTGCCGATACAGGACTTAGGTTACCCGATGCCATCTTAGTTGCTACTGGGTTGATAAAAAGTGCGCAATATCTTGTAACAAACGATAAAGAATTGAAGAAAGCCAATCGCTATCTAAAAATCACATCCTCAAAAGAGATGCTCGATAAATTGCGCTTCAAAGGGAAAAAAT
The DNA here is from genome assembly GCA_964542205.1 of uncultured Candidatus Nitrosotenuis sp. Taxonomy (GTDB): domain Archaea; phylum Thermoproteota; class Nitrososphaeria; order Nitrososphaerales; family Nitrosopumilaceae; genus Nitrosotenuis. Next base: position 1,612 of record CAZITM010000075.1, on the reverse strand, counting down.
AACACACGGGTTATTAAAACGCAGATACGGAGTATCGATTATATCACTGTATGAATTGCAATAGTCATGGTGTGTTTTTGCGGCTGTCAGACATATGTAAAAGATGAAAACGGCTTCAAGGTAGGTTGTGTAAAGTGCAGTCACGGCCCACAAAACCATGATGACCAGTTCAGAGAGGCCGCAAGAAAAAACGAAGGCGCTAGCCAAAAGCGCGACGTAGACTTTGGGTAGATCATTCGCCGATTATTTTTACTAGGACTCTTTTTGGCCGCATTCCGTCAAATTCTCCGTAAAAGATCTGCTCCCAAGGGCCAAAGTCCAGCTCGCCGTCGGTAATTGCGACAACTACTTCGCGGCCCATTATCTGCCGTTTTAGGTGCGCGTCGGCATTGTCCTCGCCTGTCTTGTTGTGCTCGTATTGGTCTGTTGGCTCGTGCGGCGCCAGTTTCTCAAGCCATCTCGCATAGTCCTTGTGCAGGCCGGACTCGTTGTCGTTGATAAAAACACTTGCAGAGATGTGCATTGCGTTGACAAGGCAGAGGCCTTCTCGTATTCCGCTTTTTTTCACGAGCTGCCGTATTTGCGGCGTCAGATTGACAAAGGCCACTCGCGTTTTTGTGTTAAGTGTGAGATATTCGGTTAAGGATTTCATGAATATGTTTTCATGACAGTCAAATAAATTGGTTAAAGTCAAAGAAAAAAGCCGCGCTAGTCTTTACCGTAGGTTTGTTTATGATCACCTACGCGTATCAGTTCTATAACACCGTCGTTAAAATGTACATTATAGATTATCCTGTAACTTCTTCCAATCTCATAAGCAAAAGCTTTCAGGCTAGGTTTGTAGATTCCTACTGAGAGTGGATTATCTAGATTAGTTAGATCACGTATAACGCTTTTAACTTTGATTTGCAGTTCCGGACTTAGTTGTTTGTATTGCCGCTTGAAGATGTTTTTTGTTATTATTTTCCACAATCTAGTCGTCTAAGTACTCGATTAGATCATCGGCAGTATTGAACTTGATTGGTTTTTCTTTGCCCGAATGATACTCTTTAACATCCTTGATTTCAGCACTAGTTGAATCATCCGGTTTGTTGGTCATATTCTTTGATTTCTGCACGATATACATAGGTGATTCAACTTTATAACATCTTGCACCAAATTCTACATGTCAAAATGAAAGGCTCAGAACTCAAGATCTATCTCATCAATATCAAAGGGATAGTGTCATCAACGCCTGTATGCATAGTTAACAAAAGGGATTTTTAAAACAAGCTTGATAAATGGTGGTAAGGCGCTATAAAGGAAATGGTCGCAATCGACGTTCCGGCATCACTTGAAAGCTTTAGGAGATTTATCATAGCGAGCACGTGCAGCTCGTACATTCCACGCAACTATATCGAGGATCCTGAGGTCTTTCCAGAGCGGGAAGAGGCACTTGGATCCATTTACGTAGAGGCAGCAGACAAGGTCACGCTAAAAAAAATTCGCGACATTACCTTTGTGAACGCAAGGGACGTACTTGGGATAATTTACAATTCAAAGAGCGGCAATACCACCCTAAAGTGGAGACAGCTGCGAAAGAGAGGCGGAAAGGTCACAGGCGAGGCATCGC
>CAZITM010000074.1:0-5776 GCA_964542205.1 uncultured Candidatus Nitrosotenuis sp. | reverse complement strand
CCGGAATAATACACCAAGTGGTCCTCGAAAACTATGCGTTTCCCGGTGGCCTGATGATAGGGACGGACTCGCACACCCCAAACGCCGGCGGCCTTGGAATGGTTGCAGTTGGCGTTGGAGGTATGGACGCAGCAGAGGTCATGGCGGGGCTCCCATGGGAGCTCCTTTACCCAAAGAGGATTGGCGTCTACCTGAAGGGCTCACTTGGAGAGTGGACCGCACCAAAGGACATCATACTGTATGTGGCAGGGCAGCTCACAGTATCGGGTGGCACAAACGCCATAATAGAATACTTTGGGCCCGGGGCCGAGACCATAAGCTGCACCGGCAAGGCGACCATTACAAACATGGGAGCAGAAATAGGCGCGACATGCTCTATCTTTCCATATGACAAAAAAATGGAGACGTACCTGCGAGCCACAGGGCGCTCCGAGATAGCCGACCTTGCAAACAGGCACAAGGACCTCCTGACAGAAGACCCTGAAGTGGAGGCAAACCCATCTGAGTACTTTGATAGAATAATCGAAATTGATCTCTCGAAACTAGAGCCATATGTGGTAGGCCCTCACACCCCAGACCTGGCAAGGCCAATATCAAAGCTAGCAGAGGACGCCAAGAAAAACAACTACATCGACGACATATCTGTTGCCCTCATTGGAAGCTGCACCAATTCCTCATACGAGGACATGTCAAGGGCCGCAAGCATAGCAAGACAGGCAAAACAAAAAGGGGTCAGGGCAAAAGTCCCATTGCTTGTCACGCCAGGCTCTGAGCAGATCCGAGCTACAATTGAAAGAGACGGGCAGATGCAACTGCTCCAGGAGATCGGCGCAACAGTGCTGGCAAACGCATGCGGCCCATGCATCGGCCAGTGGAGCAGGCCTGAGCTGAAAAAAGACGAACCAAACACCATAGTGACTTCGTTTAACCGAAACTTTCCTGGAAGAAACGACGGAAAAAGAAACACGATGAACTTTATCGGAAGCCCCGAGCTGGTCATTGCAATGTCGATAGGGGGACGACTCTCGTTTAACCCACTCACCGACGAGCTTACGGCGCAGGACGGAACAAAGTTCAAGCTGTCACCGCCTGAAGTCGCACCGGAGGTCCCCAAGTCTGGCTTTGAATCGTGCCGCGACGTCTATGTGGCACCGGCATCGAATCCTGACTCGGTCGAAGTAATGATTGACAAAAACAGTACCAGATTGCAAAAGCTAGAGCCGTTTTCAAAGTGGGATGGTCGCGACTATATCGACTTGCCGATAATGGTCAAGGCAAAAGGAAAATGCACAACCGACCACATATCGCCTGCGGGTGCATGGCTGCTGTACCGAGGGCACCTGGACAAGCTGAGTGACAACTTGCTCCTTGGCGCAGTAAACGCGTTTAGCGGCGAGGTGGGAAAGGGAAAAAACATTCTAAACAACAACACAGAACCATTCCCAAGCATTGCGCGCCAGTACAAGGCAAAGGGAATGAGGTGGGTAATAATTGGTGACACAAACTATGGCGAGGGGAGCAGCCGGGAGCACGCAGCACTGACCCCAAGATTCCTTGGGTGCGCAGCGGTGATAGCAAAATCCTTTGCGAGAATACACGAGACCAACCTGAAAAAACAAGGAATACTTGCACTGACTTTCTCAAAGCCGTCGGACTATGACAAGATACGCGAGACCGACCTGCTGAGCCTAGTGGAGCTGGGTAGGCTGGAACAGGGCAGGCCAGTCAGGTGTGTAGTATCGCACGCCGATGGCTCCAAAGAGGAGATTCTTTTGGCGCACTCTTACAACCAATCCCAGATAGAGTGGTTCAGGCAGGGCTCTGCACTAAACGTTTTGCGCTCAAAACTCTAGCTAAAATTCTAAAGTCCTGCCAGATGATGATCACAAAAGACACCGAAGCGATCAGATTCCAGACATAAAAAACGTGGGGCCGACCGGAGTTGAACCGGCGATCTACAGGTCACTGCAGCTCCAAACTCACATCATCTTGTGAAATCAGTTTGGGTTTTTTACTTCTGGAGCCTCTAGCGATGACTTGACATCATAGTCGCCCTACCAGGCTAGGCTACGACCCCACAAGTAGAGAAAATTAGGAACTGGGATTTATTCTCTCTGGAATATGGCGGCCCTGCCAAAAAAACTAGCTTTATTATGAAATCACAAAAACCAGTAATGCATGGCAAGACCGCTCTTGCTGATTGCAGCATCCATCCCGGTGATATTTGCCGTATTGATTGCCATACCGATGATAACAAACCCGCAGATCCCGTTTTCTGCCACAAACGCAGACGACCGAATATCCATCGAGTTCACAAAGCACAGACTGCTCAAGTCGTCACTTGGCCTAACAGGGCAACTGTTTCCACAAAAGTCAGAGATTCTCGTAATCTCAAACGATGGAAGCGCCAGATATCTGGTGACGGAGGGCGGGGTGCCGCAGCCGGAAAAAACCACGACTCTTGAGAGAGACCAAATAAAAAAACTCATCGCGCTGGTCAAGGAGACGGGATTCATGCACATGCCAATCGATTCTATTCCGCCAGACGAGTCTGCAACGGAATACACAAAGTTCTCACTCAAAGTCACGCTAAACCAAAACACAAAGCAGATCCAATGGCCTGAGCAGAACGCGACTTCTACATTCATCCCGCCGATCATCACCATTGTGGGCTCTGAGCTTCAAAACGTCACCAAAAAGGCATTTCCAAATTGAGTCAGATTAACTATTCTCCACTGAGCACGCCATTCATAATTTCCGCAGTGGTGCTGTCGTTTGTTGGAGTGGGAATAGGATCTTTGTGGATGCTCAGCCTTGCAGGCCTGCAAATCACATATGCCTCAAACCTGTTTCAAATCCACAAAACAATTCAGCTAGACGGGTTTCTGACGTTGTTGATAATGGGGGTATCGTACATGATAATTCCGAGATTTAGAAACACACTGAATCCGTCAAAAAAGCTCACAGTCACATCATTTCTTCTGGTATTGGCCTCAGTAGCGCTTGAATCACTCGCAAAACTGTCAGGCCTTGAAATCCTAGGATACTCCATGACAATAAGACTGGCAGGCATACTCACATTTGCAGGCCTTAGCTTCTATACTATGAGGGTGGCCCCAAAACTGTTAAAAGAGACTGATTACTTTATGGTGATTTCCATTTTGGTGCTAGTCATATTGCATGTGATTCCATTTGCATCAATCCATGAGACAAACTCGCTAAACAAGATTCAACTGTGGCTTTTGTTTCCAATTTTAACAATATTTGGTGTGGAGTACAAGGTGCTGCCGTCTTTCTTGGGATTCATGCGGCCAAAAAGAAACCTCACCGCCCTCTGCCTTGCAGCAGCAACTGCAAGCTCTGCTCTTGGGGTGGCGTCACTATTCTATGAAAGCCAGCTTGTCTCTGTTTTATTTGGCGTTGCATTTGTTGTGAGTGTGGTATCGTTTGCTTTGTCAGTTTATGTTTACGGGGGATTTGACAACCGTCAAATGGTGTCACTCATGCCTCCAGAAAAAAGGGCGCGATATGACACCATGCTTGTGCATACTAGGATAGGATTTACGTTTCTGGTTGGGGGGTTTTTGTTTGGAATTGCGTTTTATTTGCAGAACAATTTTGTGTTCTATGATCTGGCAATCCATTACACTGCAATCGGATTCATCGGAGTCACAATCATGCTGTTTTTGCCTCTGATGCTTCCACCAATAACTGGAAAAAGCATCAACTTTATGAATTTCAACAAGATTCCCATTATTTTGATTCTGTCTGCCCTTGCACTAAGGACTCTGGGCGATATAATGATGGACATGTCAATTCAAAACCAATTTTCACTTGTTTTTGGAATGTCTGGACTGGTTGTCCTTGCAGCAATGTTTTGTTTTGTTGCAATGATTCACAAATCCATGGAAGAGCCTGCAGTAAATGTGGAATTTAAAAAGAAAAAGACATCCTAGTCGTGTGTAGTTATAAATAATCACACCGACGACTTTTACATTATGATACCGCTCTCAGGAGACCTGCCCGGCGCAAAGGGGAGGATTATTGAAAATGTCGGCTCTTTTACAATATCTAGGGGGACATCAACACTAAAGCGCGGATTTGCGCACATGCTCAAAAACGGAGTGGTAATGGACGTCACCACTGTGGAGCAGGCGCAGATAGCTGAAGAGGCCGGCGCAGTATCTGTGATGGTCCTAGACAAGCTGCCTTCCGATGTTCGAAAGGCAGGCGGCGTCGCAAGAACAGCAAGCATCAGAGTTATCGAGGAAATCATGGACGCAGTCACCATACCTGTCATGGCAAAGTGCAGGATAGGACACGTCTATGAGGCCCGAGTTTTGGAAGAGACAAACGTCGACATGATTGACGAATCCGAGGTCCTGACACCTGCAGACGAGGCCCACCACATCTGGAAGTGGGACTTTACCACGCCTTTTGTAAACGGGGCCCGCTCCCTCGCAGAGGCGCTAAGAAGAATAGAGGAAGGAGCTGCCATGATTCGCACCAAAGGCGAGCCTGGGACAGGAAACGTGGCAGAGGCGGTAACGCACATCAAAAAGGTAAATGACGAGCTTCGTGCGATAAAATCGATCTACGAATCTGGCGACCACCAGGACTTGGTAAGGATGGCCCGCGAGTTCAGGGTGTCATATGATCTGGTGGAGCAGACTGCAAAAATAGGCAGGCTGCCTGTTGTGAACTTTGCAGCGGGCGGGATTGCTACACCTGCAGATGCAGCATACCTGATGTCGCTTGGGTGCGACGGAATCTTTGTCGGCTCCGGGATATTCAAGGCGGAGGACGCAAAGGAAAGGGCGCGCGCAGTAGTCCTTGCCACGACATTCTGGGAGGACGCCGACAAGGTAAAGGAAGCACAAAGGATGATCGATGAAAGGCAGTCGATGCTGGGCCTTGATGTAAAGAACTTGGAGCTAAAAATGCAAGAAAGAGGAAGCACGGCATGAGCGTAAACATTGGAGTCTTGGGGATGCAGGGAGATGTAGCTGAAAACATTTCTGCCACCAAGGCGGCACTTGCAAAGGCAGGACTTCGGGGAAACGTAAGGCAGGTAAAGACGCCCGACCAGATATCTGCACTTGATGCGCTGATAATTCCCGGCGGGGAGAGCACAATGATTGGGCAGATGTCGCTGGTAAATGGCGCAATAAAGACAATCAAGGAAAAGATCTCGCAGGGGATGCCTGTCTTTGGGATCTGCGCTGGGCTGATTTTATTGTCCAAGACTGCAAAGGATCGAATCGTTGGAAAGATTGATCAGCCGCTCCTGGACTTGCTGGATGTGCGGGTGGAGAGAAACGCGTTTGGACGCCAGCGGGACTCGTTTGAGGCAGAGATTTCTGCGCAGCCAATAGGGATTACAAAATCGCGCGGTGTGTTTATACGCGCGCCGTCAATCGAAGGGCTCGGCAAAGACGTCGAGGTGGTCTCAAAGTTCAACGAAAAGATAGTCGCAGTAAAGCAGGGAAACATCTTGGCCACGTCGTTTCACCCCGAGCTTACAAGCGATGTCTCATGGCACCAGTACTTTGTCTCTATGATAAAGCCAAAGAAAAAGTAGGCGTATGATTTTTTAATTTATAGTACGAATCTTGTTGGATTTGGTTCCAATCGATGATCTTTTGAAGAATGAATGTCTACCCAAATTTCTAAATATGACTGAATGAAATTTGGCAATAAACAAACACATCTTAATAAGATATTATAAAAATTATTCATTAACTTTTAATTCAAATAAGCCATCATTTTTGTTAAT
>CAZITM010000073.1:0-5824 GCA_964542205.1 uncultured Candidatus Nitrosotenuis sp. | reverse complement strand
GTATCTGATGCCATAAGGGAGGCGCACCTTGACGCAAAAAAGCCGTCAGAGTGGACAGACTCGGACATTTTGGAGTTTGTAAAACAGCTCAGAAAAAAAACAAAGCCACTGCTTGTTGCGGCAAACAAGGCTGACCTCTGCAAGGATCTGTCGATTATCGAAGAGATGAAAAAGAAAAATCACGTCATAGTGTGCAGCGCAGAGTCTGAGCTGTTACTGCGCAAGGCAACAAAGGCAGGCCTTGTAAAATACGTGCCTGGGGACTCGACATTTGAAATAAAGGAAGGCCTAAACCCGCAGCAAAAACAGGCACTGGAGTTGGTAAAGGCGGTTCTCTCAAAAATCCGCACAACCGGAGTCCAGCAGGCGCTCAACTATGCGGTCTTTGAGCTGCTCAAGTTCATCACGGTCTATCCAGTCGAGGACGAAACCAAGCTGACAAACAAGGACGGCGTCGTATTGCCCGACGCAAGGCTGCTACCTGCGGGCTCGACTGCAAAGGACCTGGCTCTGACAATTCACGCCGATCTGGCAAAAGGGTTCCTGTTTGCAATTGACGCAAAGACAAAACAAAGAATATCGCACGACCACACACTAAAAGACGGGGATGTCATAAAAATAGTCTCGAGCATGAGCCGCGGATAAAAAATGATCTGTCTTGGAATAGAAAGCACAGCACACACATTTTCGTGCGCGCTAGTGGAAAAAAGCAACAAGGGCGGAAGGATACTGTCCGATATCAGAAGGATCTACCGGCCGCCGCAAGGCCATGGGATCCATCCGAGGGAGGCATCAAGACACCACATCGAGGCAAGCTCTGAGGTCCTCTCAGAATGCCTCAAAAACGCAAACCTGAAAATATCTGATGTCGATATGATATCATATGCGGCAGGGCCAGGCCTTGGACCGTGTCTTAGGGTGGCCGGCGTAATTGCACGGACGTTATCATCGTTTTACAAAATTCCGGTATATCCGGTCAATCACGCAATAGGCCACATCGAGCTCGGAAAGCTCCTGACTGGAGCAATAGACCCACTCGTGCTCCTAGTCTCCGGCGGCCATACAATGCTTGCTGCGTTTAAGCAGAAAAAATGGAGGATATTTGGCGAAACGCTTGACATCACGCTGGGTCAGCTCCTTGACCAGTTTGGCAGGTCTGTGGGCTTTGCGTCGCCCTGTGGAAAAACGATAGAGTCTCTTGCACAAAAATCCGAAAAATACATCCCACTACCATATGTGGTAAAGGGAAACGATGTCTCTTTTTCCGGGTTGCTTTCTGCCGCAAAAAGAATCTCCAAAAACAAAGAAGATGCATGTTTTTCATTGCAGGAGACTGCGTTTGCAATGATTGCAGAGGCAACAGAGCGGGCTCTGTCATTTACGCAAAAAAAGGAGCTTATGGTAGTAGGCGGTGTTGCGGCAAACAAAAGACTCTCAGAAATGCTAAGAAAGGTATGCCGGAGGCAGGGCGTCAAGTTCTTTGTCTCGCCAATAGAATATTCCGGCGATTGCGGCTCGCAGATTGCCTGGACCGGACTGCTGGAAGCCACTGTCAAAAAAGGTGCCAAAATATCAGATACGTTCGTCCGCCAGTCCTGGCGACTAGATTCAGTGGAAATTAATTACTGAGCAGACTCGATTGCCTTTTTGATGTCTTTTTCCCAGCTTCCGGTGTTAAAGACTCCGAACTTGAAGGTTTTTTCGCCATCTGGAGTCTTTGCGGTAAAGCACGCCTTTTTTATCAAGCGCCCCTCCTTCCAGACCTTGGTTACGTCGGATAGTGGCACGTCGATTACCGTCTCTTCGACCTTCTTGGAAAAATCCGCGATTCTGCTCTTTGTCTTTTCAAAGACCAGTCTCTTGTTAGTTAATGTAAGTATTCCAGCGCCTAGGCTGTCTTCGTTGCAGTCTTCTTGTTTTAGGCGTTTTTCAGAGTCTTCCATACTTGATTTCAATGTCATCGAGTTATAATTTTACTGAAAAACTCTGATTATCAGTAGCGAGTGAGAAAACCCAAACAGATAATCTCTAAATTATCTGGTTCTTTTCTGCTAATGATGAAACTACTCAAAAAAGGCGCCGAAGGAGACATCTACCTGACAAGGCACGACGGCAAGCCGGCAATACTCAAGACCCGCAAGAAAAAATCATACCGGAACCCTGAGCTAGACACCAGGATGCGGCGCCAAAGAACTATACGTGAGGCAACAGTCATATCTGAGGCAAAATTGTTTGGTGTGCCTACCCCGCTGATCTACAGGGTGAACCAAAATGACTGCACGATCCTGATGCAGTATATACAGGGCGAGCCGGTTTGGGGACTAAAGGGAGCAAGGCTAGCGAAAGCATGCAGGGAGATAGGAAAAATCACCGGCACCCTTCACAAAAACGGAATAATGCACGGGGACCTAACGACTTCTAACTTTATCATGGGCAAAAACAAAGTTTACGCACTGGACTTTGGGCTTGCGCAAAGGACTGAAAAAATCGAGGACCATGCAGTGGATCTCCGGCTATTCAAGGAGATACTTAGCAGCGCCCACGTGGAAATGATGGAAAAACTCTGGCCAAGCTTTCTTGCGGGATACAAATCCACAGTAGGCACAAACTATGCCAGAATACTGGACTATGTCTCTATAATAGAGGGCAGGGGGAGATATGCGCAGGTCGTATGATGTCTTGTTTGCGTCATCAAACATGCACAAATACAGAGAGGCAAAGGAGATCCTGGGAAAATACGGCATAAATCTCGGGTTTTTCAAGTTTTGCGCAACTGAGATCCAATCCGACTCGCTTTCAAAAATCGCAAAAAAAAAGGCACTAGATGCATACCAAAAATGCAAGAGGCCGGTCATAATAGAAGACGACGGAATCTTTGTAAAATCGCTAAACGGCTTTCCTGGGCCATACTCGTCGTATGTGTACGATACCATTGGAAATCTGGGTGTGGTAAAACTGGTCAAAAAAGACAGGCGCGCCGAGTTCTGCGCCATAATATCGTACTGTGATGGAAAAAAGAGACCAGTCCAGTTTGTGGGCATAACAAATGGCTCCATACCAAAAAAGCCACGCGGAGGGGGCTGGGGATATGACCCGATTTTTGTTCCGCAGGGAATGACTAAGACATACGGCCAAATGACTGAAAAAAACCATCTGTCTCACAGGTACAGGGCCTTGGCAAAGTTCGCTAGGTGGTATCTGCGTAAGCGGAAATCCAGCGGTCGATGAGCCTCTGCTGGTTTTGCAATACTACGATTCTTGACTCTACACTCTCGTCCATTACGGAATAGATCTCACTTTTTTTTGCAAGCTGCAAAGCAAAGTGGCTGACCTCCTCGAACTCTAGCATGTCAGTCCTGTCCAGCCTGTTTGTGGAGCGGCCTATGTGCATGTATGACTTTACCTCAACAAAGTGTATGTTTGCCCTTTTTATCAGGTCTGCAAATAACGGTATCATGGACTCTGAGTCGTTGTGGCCTCGAATCAGCGTCACCCTCAGCACAGATCTTGTGTCCATTTTTGATATTGTCCGAAGGGACTGATTCCATCTGTCCCAGGAATCGTCGTAGCGCGGCTTGTTTATCCTGATAAAGGAATCATAGTCGGCCGCGTTCGTAGAAAGATAGACTTGGGTCGGCAGCGCATCCTCGTCCACTAGTCTTTGTAGCATCTGCGGCTCTTGGCCGTTTGTCACAAGGAATATTGACTTTGTGGCAGGCAGTGATTTGAGATATCTTATCAACTGCGGAAGCTTTGGGTACATTGTCGGCTCGCCAGACAGCGATATTGCATAATGGGCAGGAAGCAACGACTCGTTAAGCTTTCTTTGATCGTGTCTCGGATCCCCATAATATCCCATTATGAGTTTCTCTCTTTGCTCCATCAGTTTTTGCAGCATTGTTTCGGGGTCTGCCACCCTAGACTCGTCCATTTTCAGAGAATCATAAAACTCCATTGGGCGCCAGCAGTAGACGCACCTGTTCTCGCAGTGCATGCCGGCAGGCGAAAACTCCATGCAGCGGTGCGTAGATATTCCGTAGAACTTGTGCTTGTAGCAGCTGGAATCACCCTTGAAGGACTTTTTTGTCCAGTGGCACAACTCCACGGTTGCGTGGTCTGCCACTCCGTACTTTGCCTTTTTGAGCTGCTTTAGAACGGAGGGCCTTATCTGTATGAGGTCTTCTTCTATGGTTTCCCCAGAGCAGCTCATGTGGTGTTTTTGGCATCTGGAGATATGAAAATTTATGCGTAGATCGCAGGCGCAAATAATTTTATATAAATCAAAAATTTTTGCGAAAATTTCAAGCCAAGTCTTAAATACAATTATTTCATATAGAAATTAATGCGGAGGGTTGAAAAAACCAACAAATAATCCGCGCGTGGCCTAGTAGAACCATATGATGGAATCATCGGCGCATTGGCGCAAAAGGTGACCATGAGAGGTGTTCTCTCGGCGTTCTACGCTTGAGGCCACGCCCAATTGTTCTACTGTGCGAGAAACTATCCAAATTGTTCATTGTCTGCGACACCATAATGAAAACTTAAATTCATTATCACAAGCTAGGAGCTCAAATGAGAAAGGAAGCCATAATCTCAAGACTGCCGTATCTAAGGAGGCACCCCCAGCCAGACGAGGTCATACAAAGCAGGGTCGAAACAATCCAGGGAAACGGGTTTTCGTGGACCGACATCCAGAACCCAGACCGAGCCGAGATCGAAAAACTTGGGCAGATGTACAATTTCAATTCGCTAAACCTGGACGACTCCATATCAAAGATACAGCTTGCAAAAATCGACAACTACGACGAACACTCGTTCATAATTTTGCACTTTCCTCCGCTTGCGCTAAAACGGGGAATGACAAGATTTAACCAGCTATCGGTGTTTATCGGAAAAGACTATATCGTTACAATTCACAACGGTGAGCTGAAACCGCTTGTGGACATGGTCACACACTGCAAAGAGTCTGCTCAATACCGAAGCGAGATGCTGGACAAGTCCCCAGGATTTTTGTTATACAAGATAATCGACGCACTTGTGGATGATCTACTGCACATGCTAAGGAGAATAGTAGAAAACCTAGATGAAATAGAAGACGATGTCTTTGACGAAAATAAATCGACTCCGAAAAAGATCTCACTGCTTAGACGCGAGATCACCATACTACGTAGAATAGTGCACCCACTTAGAAAAATAGTATTGGAGACATCAAAAAACACACAAAGGTTCTCAAATCCAGATGATGATCTGGCCATTCACTTTGACGATGTCATTGATCACATTGACAAGGTGGCAGAAACTCTGGACGAGGCAAAAGAAACGATGGAGATCTACAAGGACACGGACTTTATGCTGTCCACCGAAAAATCAAACAAGATACTTGCAACTCTTACCATACTATTCACACTTACGATACCACCAACCGTAGTGGGTGCATTGTACGGAATGAACGTGAATTTGCCGGGGGGAATTCAAACCGGCGCCTGGCAGTTCTGGGGTGAATACACGACTTTGATAATAATGCTGATCATTTCCATGGTGCCGTCGCTTCTGATGTTCCTGTATTTCCATAGGAAAAAATGGTTTACGGACTAGCTTTTTGGGCTAGTGTAGCCACGGAAATAGGTAGTTTGCGCCCCACCATACTGCTGCAGTTGTAATGCCCATTGCGATAAACCAGCGGATTCCTTGCATGTTTTGACGTTTTTTTAGGGCGATAATAAACTTTTGAGGTAGGTTAATAGTGGATTCCCAAATATGCACTGTTTAGTGGCCTTCGTAGTACAGTGGCTAGTATAGGGGACTGTGGATCCCCGGACAGGGG
>CAZITM010000072.1:0-6114 GCA_964542205.1 uncultured Candidatus Nitrosotenuis sp. | reverse complement strand
CGAATACAAAAAATATCTAAAGTAGATTTTATCTGATTTATTCATGATTTTATGAACAAAATTATTGGGGTTTTGCACTTTAGCCACAACCCACCCCAGGCATTACAATTATCTTTAGCATCAATTAAATACAAAAGATAATAAAATTAAATTAATAGTTAAATATATGCACGTACTATCTTAATCATGCATGAAACATTAGCCAAAGCCAGAAAGCTTGGCGGCTCTCTGATAGTCAGAATACCAAAGGAGGTAGTAGAAGACGAAGATATCCATGAAGGCGAGATGGTCAGATTGAGAGTAAGTAAGGTAAGGAAAAGCGGATTTGGTTCACTTAAGGGAGTTGGATCCATGACCAGGGAGGATGAGCTGGATGAACAAATACGTCATTGATTCTTGGGCATGGATGGAGTATTTGGATGGGAGCGAGCTTGGCAACAAAGCAAAACCAAGAATTGAGGGTGGCAATGCACTCACCAACATGGTAACGGTAGCAGAGGTAGTATCCAAGGTAAACAGGATGGGAAAAGATTCTTCTATCGCATTTGACTCTATTATTTCCCTATCGAAAGTGATAGTAGGGGATGAGAATTTTGCTAAAAATGTCGGTTTATTGCATTCTTCCATTAAGAAGCGGAAACCAAATTTCAGCCTTGGAGATGCATTCGTTTTGCAGACGGCAAGGTCATCGAATGCACGAGTACTTACCGGCGACCCTGATTTCGAAGGTATCAAAGAAGCTGAAATGCTCAAAAGAAAGAAGCGTTAAGCGATTTAACGTACTAGATTCTGTAGAAATTGAATCATGTGAAATTTCAATGGGTCTTGTATAAAACGAAAAACTTGTCCCTATTAGTGTAATAGGGATTGGAATGCCTAGTTTCAAAAATAAGAAACTGGAAGCATCAGGTGGTAGTTATGTCCCCGGCCCGCCTAAAGTACTGAAAAATTATAATTCAAAATTACTCCAAAAAAATTATTCAAGGCTTGCAGCCAGCGAAATGATATCCATCTTGACGCAGACGATCTTGGTGCATCTTAAAGCAGTTTACCATGCTATTGAACAAACATCGAAGATCTCTTGCGGATTCAGATTACCTTTTTTTTAGTTTACTTGCAAAAACAAGATCCACCAAATAATTCAAACTCGCCCTGTCGTTCAGATTCAAATTCCATGGGATAAAACTGGGTCTTTGTGTTTCTTTTGATATGGTGAATCCATACTTGCGAAGTTCTTCCCGTAACGAATCAGAATCGATCGGTTCTTTGACAGATTTTTGTCCACGCTCGAAATCATATGGATCCGAAAGGACAAGCGTACCGCCTCTTCTCACCTGATCTGCAAGCGATTTTAACAACAACTTTGGCTCAATCAACTCAAAGAGGTTAAGTGCCAAAACAACGCCGAACTTGAGCCTGCCAAACGGCTGCTCAAGCGAATCTGCCACAAAAAAATCCAGGTTTTTCTGTTTTGATTTCTTTGCCTCCATTATGGCATAAAACGATTTGTCTATGCCAAACGCAAAATCAGCATTACCTGCCAAATACTGCGTCATGTGGCCGATGGAGCAGCCGTGCTCTAGTGCAAGGCTACTTCTAGCCATGTCCAGGACATTTTTGATTTTTGAATAAAAGTCAGCGTCTTTGTTTTTCTTGTATATCTGGCACCACCGTTTCTCAATGTCTGATATGTCACTTGGGTTTTTGCGAACTGCGGCCAGTTTTTCTTTGATAAACGCACGCATCCTACCTGTCTTTGCTGCAACAAGCAGCTCGCCGCCAAGTCTTGGCCTGTTTGAGAGATAGTTGGAAAAATCATTCCAAAGAATCGGAATTTTACAAATTATGGGAAACCACAGGTGACACTTTGGGCAAAAAAGAAACCCTTCATCAATCTGGCCTTTTTCTACGAGTGTCTGGATCTCTAGTCTGGAGTGACATCTGACACAAAAAATGTAATCCAAGCTAAATTCATGCAAACTAGATCAAAAGAAATGGTACCGGTACTTAATTTCTATCAAATGCCAGTTACCGTTAAATTGGCACGAAAACGGCCAAACCACGATGAGCGAGCTTGAAGAGTTTGCCGACGCGCTTTTGGATCAGATCTCAGTCGAGATAAACGAAGAACAAGACATTACCAAGCTTTCAGAAAAGATAGACGAGGATGCCAATTTTGGGGTCAGGTTTGACTCGCCTGCACAAATTTCTGATAAGGTAACGCCAGAACTAAAACAAAAGGTGGCAGATTTTACCGGCCTCGAGGTCCCAAAAGAGGTAAAAATCGAGTTTCCAGGCCTTGAAGATCTCAAAAAAATCAAGGGCAAAAAGGTGTTTACCACAGGCGACTCGCGGGATTTTGTAGACCTGCTTTTTGCGGCACTGGCAAAGCATGACAAGTGGGCAATTGTAAACGTGATAAAGGAAGACGCTTCCAAGTTTCTGGTCTATTCAACATATGCCAAGGCCTACATCTCAAAGATCTCAACCACATATGGTGACTATCTGGATTCTACAATTTTTATCAACAATTTTGTCCTGTCTAGCTACCCAAAGATAATACTGTACAAGCAGGGTCCTCCATACAGCGCACATTACGAATCCGTAAGGTCTGGCTATGTCGGAGCTCTGAAAATGACACTCCTTGAGGAACTGGTGCACTCGATTCAAAAAAATCTCTATGAGGAAAACAAAAGTGCGGTAATCGAGGTAAACAAGATCAACGAGAACCTCGCAAAAATAATTCTAGGGCTGGATGACAAGACGGCCACAAGCCTGTCGGAGTACCTGCGGCTTCCACCCGTTCCGGACGAGTTTCCATTGGCAAAACGCGCAAACCTGTTTTTTACGTTGAATCCGGACAACTTTATTGTAAACGTGCTGGGGCCTGACGTGATGACTTTTACCAAAGTTGAAGTGGATCCGACCATATCTAAGATGATTCCACAGCTACTCGACATCTACCAGCGATGGCTTGGGCCAATACAGAAACACCACGCAGCCTTTTCGACAATGGAAGGGATGGCGGAGTTTTGCGTTCAAAAAATACTTGGCAGTGACGACGACTTTGCGCAGTACCTGACCACATTTATGGGAACTGACCTCTCCTCATACCAGATCAGAAAGCACATGGGAAAGGATCTTGCGGCAATGACATTTGAGAGGCTTGGAAAGGCAACGTTTGAGTTTCTGATAAAAACCCCCCCGACTACGCGTGAGCTAAAGGACCCAATACTATACCTAAAGAAGATACAAAGGTGACAGGTTGAACCAAAACTTTGACCCATTTGTGGCGGAATGGACTGCGTTTGCGTCTGACCAAAAATATAACCTCGTTGAAAAATGCCTAAAACTTGCCCAGATCCTCGAGTATCCAGACCTAGTCGTACAGCAATACATTGACAAGATAAACGAGATTGCAAAATCTCTTGAGCTCCTGCTCTCCGATGTAAAAAACCCCACATACCTCATATCGATGCTAAACGAGCATTTGTTTACGCGATTGGGTTTTCGTGGCGACACGGACGATTACTACGACCCAAAAAACAACTTTCTAAACTATGTCCTAGATAAGAAAAACGGAATTCCAATCACACTGTCGATAATCTACACCGAGGTGGCGAGACGCATAGGGTTAGACCTCAGAATATGTGGCTTTCCAAGCCATGTCGTGGTAAAGTATGGCGAGGAGCTGGTGCTGGATCCCTTTGAGGGTGGACGGCTCTTGGGAATCGAGGACCTTGAAGAGATACTGTACAGAAACTTTGGTGAAGAGATCGAGTTCTCGCCAGAGTTTCTAGACGAGCTGCCGGAAGACAAGATACTGATCAGAATACTGCGAAACTTGAAGAACTCGTACGCCCAGTCGTACGCGTATGAGAATGCGCTAAAATGCACAAACATGATACTTGCATCAGAGCCGGACTCGCCAGACGAAATACGCGACAAGGGGATAATACTTGATAGGCTCCTAAACCACAAAGATGCTCTGGAATACCTAAACCGCTACCTGGTGGTGGCGCCGGAGGCCCCAGACGTCGACTTTGTGTTGGAGCTTATCCACAGTGTTAGAGAAAAACTTAGTCGATAATTGAGGAGATGTCTTGGCCCTTTTTGATTTGTGAAATCTCGTGCCTTGCTAGCTTGTTGCGAAGAGCCCTCTTGAGGACATCGACTTCGTTTCTTAGCGTGGCTACCTCGTCTTCGAGCTTGGCCACGCGCTCGTAAATCGTCTCGCCTTCGGTCGAACTCATCTAATCTAGGATTAAGAAAAGAGCTTAAAAATTTATGGGTAAAATGGTTCTACTAAAGGTCGAACTCTTGGTTGCAGGCAGCACACTTGGCATGCTCGGCTCCAACCTGACCTAAAAGGAATATGCGACCAACCGTCTGGCATTTTGGGCACAAGCCAGTAGTGACGTTTTTGGGGGAGGTGCGGATTATCTTTTGGGTTTTTCTGCGTCCCATCGTAGGATCAATTCTGGGCTGGTCTATTAAGTTTAAGGATTGTGAGAGCATTGATTTTTCATATCGAGACAAGATGAACTAATTGTTAAATTAAGTAAAGTCTTGAATTATTTAAATACAGAATATTACTTAGTTCGTGGTTTCGCTATCTGTTGAAGAAACTAAGACGTTTGTCGAAAGGCTGCTTACTGTCGGAAGAGGCGATCCAGGCAGACTAAACCACATACTTGCCCTGCTAAAGGAGGGCCGGAAGCTTTTCCGATCCGATGAAAAATATCTTGACTTTAAGCTCGCTCAGGAGCTTGGCATCGTACCGAAACCAAAACGAGACGAGAATCTGATCGACAGAATCCAGAGACTTGTGGATGCAGGACATGGCGATACTGGACGGCTCAAGTTCATCTTGGAGGTTCTGCAACATGGAAGGCCTCTCTACAAGACTGATCAGCTATACCTGGAAAAACAGTTTGGCGAAAAATTCACCGACGACTCGTCCAAATTCAAGGTAGCCAGACATGCAGAATTTGAACACCTACGCAATGAGAGGTTCTCAGAAATAATAACAAAACTGGCAGACCTGGAATACCAAACCGCACTTGGAAATCAAAGAGTTATTTCGGTGGAATTGCTGGTATGCCAGACAAACGACAAGTTCTCCACGATAGAGAACGAGCTTTCCAAAACTGGCGAAAAATTTACATCCTTAACCACTGCAATCGCAGACGCCGCCAGCAAGGTCTCCTCAATAGAGACATCGCTTTCCCAGACAAACGACAAGTTCTCTACGCTGGAAACGGCACTGACACAAACCAACGAAAAATTTTCCTCCCTTGCATCAGCAATTGCAGACACCAACAGCAAGGTCTCCTCAATAGAGACTGCGCTTTCCCAGACAAACGACAAGTTCTCCACGCTGGAGACTGCGCTTTCCCAAACCAACGACAAATTTTCCTCGCTTGCGACAGTAATTACAGATGCCGGCGACAAGGTAACTGCCATGAGCTCGACCATCTCGCTGACCTATACAAAGATCTCCGGCCTGGGCTCTGACATCACTCTGATCAAAAACAAGGTTTCATCACTTGAGCTCAAGACGGCAACTGCAATGACTGGACTCTCTTCTGCACTCAGCCAGGTGTCAAGCATGGAAGCAAAACTCACACAGATAAACGACGAGCTGTCGAAATTTACGGCAGGACTCTCAGCTAGCAGCAAAAAGATGGTATCACTTGAGACGGAGATGGCAAAGCCTGCCGAAAAGAGCGCCGAGTCCACAAAAGAAGGATATTGCAAGAACTGCGGCAAAAAAGTGACCAAAAAATCATCGCAGTTCTGCTCTACGGAATGCGCCCTGCAGCACATCAACAAGGAAAACAACGAGTAATCGCAACTTATTATGGCAAAAATGATCAAGGCACATGGGTGGCGGAATAGGCGGCCGGTGATAAGATGTCTCTCTGGAAATACGTTTGAAATGTCAGTTACGCATTCTAGAAAAGACAACAAAGAGGAGTACAGCAAAGTCGAGCTAATGATGATTGCAAAGGTGGACAGCCCAGACGATCCGTACCGGGAGCGGACCCTTGACGATCTCGTCCTTGCACCCAAGGGAAAGTTCGTAGCATGTAACGTACAGTACCGCGACAA
>CAZITM010000071.1:0-6169 GCA_964542205.1 uncultured Candidatus Nitrosotenuis sp. | reverse complement strand
GGGTTTTAGAAATATTTCTACACAAGTTAGGCATAAAATTAAGACAGTTCTAAAACGTGGAGTGGAAATTTTTGTTATCCGACATTCTATCCGACAGAGAATGTCGGATTATGAGCCTAAAACATTATAAGGTGGAAATTTTAAAATTGCGAAAAATCTTTGTTAAATTGTTCTAACCAAAACTAGAAAGCTTGTTAACATTTTGCCGGTTATATAAAACGCTCAAGTTTTACCAATGAATAAGGACGAAGTAGAGATTATCGGCAAGCAAGTCAAAGACATGTATGGCACCCAGATGGGCCGAGTCATCGGCACAATAACTGACATCGACGGTTCCATACAGACTGTGGGAATTGACTGCGGTCTTGACGGACTCAGGCAGATCCCATTTGAACAACTCGTTGTTCAGGGCGATGTCGTAATCTTTATACCAAAATGGAGACTCGATTCACAACGGTTCCTAAGGGAAAAAGGGCTCACACTAAGGCGACTCAAGGCACTAATTGATATCGTCTCAGAAAACGACGAGATGAAAGCAGATGCTGAAATCATCCACGAAAAATACAAGTCAAAGCTTTCAACACTCGAAGAATCTGAAAAAGAGATAAGCGCAAAACTAGCTGCACGACTAGAAGACCTCAACGACCAACTCAAGGCAGTCAAGACATTGCTGTTTGATGCAAAGGTCCAGTTCAAGAGCAACGAAATCTCGGATTCAAAATACGACCTCATAAAGACGCACACCGGTGAGATAATTGAGCACATTGACCACGAAAGGGCGGAAATAATAAACATCCAAAGAAGGATCGCCGACCTGTCGCTGGACATCGTGACACCACAAATAAGCCAAAAAGAACAGATACAGCATTCCGCAGTGTCATACCTAGTTACCGACACTGCCTCTGGACAGCACGTCGAGACCACTCCAAACGCGCCTTCTCACGAACAACCTTCAGAACCAACTGATCATGCGACCCAACCCCAGGTGCAGCCAACGCACGCAACTCCTTTGCCGGCCGAAAAAAATGTGGAAGAGACAATGCGTACGGCAGTTCCGCCACCCCCAGACAATTTTGTAAATGTCGAAAACAGACCGGACTGGCATGAAAGCATGGAAGCCACATAGAGAAGGCTCACACCTCTTTTTTATACCAAATAAAAAATTTACAAGTGACTAAAAAAGATACTGACACATGGAGCTTCAAACATACTACATAGGGCTTGGAAAAAACGACACAAAAACCCGCCTGGAGGCAGGTGCTGACTTTGTGAAATTTTGGGAAAAACAGGCACAACACCTCCACTGGTTTCGAAAATGGGACGAGGCGCTGCAGTGGAATGCACCGTTTGCACGTTGGTTCGTCGGTGGAAAAATAAACGCTTCTTACAATGCCTTGGACGCAAATCAAAGACACAAAGACAAGCCAGCAATACTCTGGGAGGGGGAAAACGAACAAAGGCGCACCGTCACATATGGCGAGCTCTTTGATCAGGTCAAGAGATTCTCAAACGCCTTAAAATCACTCGGAGTAAAAAAGGGAGACAGGATAACAATCTACTTGCCGATGGTGCCAGAGATAATAACTGCGGTTCTTTCGTGTGCAAGGATTGGGGCGATTCACACTGTGATATTTTCAGGATTTTCGACCACGTCGATCCGAGACAGAGTCTTAGACTCACAATCCAAAATAATAATTACTGCCGACGGTGGATACCGACGCGGCAATGCAGTCAAGCTGAAAGAAACAGTTGACTCTGCAATAGAAGGACTTGACTTTGTTGAACATGTAATAGTTTTGCAAAGAACGGGAGAGAAAACCAGATTCGGTGATAAAGACCTAAAGTGGGAGGATTTGATAAAAAATGCAAGCAGCGTCTGCGACGCAGAGCCGTTGGAAAGTGATCACCCTCTGTACATTTTGTACACATCTGGCACGACAGGAAAACCAAAGGGGGTGCTCCACGATACCGGTGGATACCTGACACAAGTTGCAGCCACGTTTCGGTGGGCATTTGACATCAAGGATTCAGATGTTTATTTTTGTACTGCGGACATTGGGTGGGTGACTGGTCACAGCTATGTGGCATACGGGCCTCTCATATGTGGCGCAACGCAGGTTATCTATGAGGGTGCCCCTGACTATCCGACCCCTGCAAGAATCTGGGATATCATCCAAAGATATGGAGTCACGATTTTGTATACGACGCCGACTGCACTGCGACTATTCATGAAATTTGGCGATGCGATCCCCCACTCGTATGATCTTTCGAGCCTGAGGCTTTTGGGCACAGTGGGCGAGCCAATAAATCCACAAGTGTGGAGGTGGTACTATACCATAATAGGAAAAGCCAAGTGCCCAATCATAGATACCTGGTGGCAGACAGAAACCGGCGCAATGATGATATCGCCACTGCCAGGCCTTGAGACCATACCACTAAAGCCCGGCTCTGGCGCATTTCCGATACCTGGAGTTGACATTGCAGTAGTCGATGATGAGGGAAGGGAGGTATTGCCGGGGACAAAGGGATTTTTGATAATCAGAAAGCCATGGCCTGGGATGCTTTTGACACTGTGGGGCGATGACGAGAAATTCAAGTCAGTCTACTGGTCAAAATATCCCGGTTCGTACTATACGGGAGACTATGCGATAAAGGACAAGGACGGTTACTTTTGGCTTCTTGGACGGGCAGACGACGTACTCAAAGTCGCAGGCCACAGGATTGGTACGGCAGAGCTTGAAAGCAGCATAGTCTCTCACAAATCCATCTCAGAGGCGGCAGTCTGCGGAATCGCAGACCCAGTAAAGGGCGAAGCAATCGTTGCGTTTTTGGTAGCAAAACAGGGAGTTGAGATATCGCAAAGTCTCAGAAAAGAGGTGATCGACACCATACGAAAACAAATCGGGGCAATTGCGACGCCGCAGCAACTATATTTTGTCACAAGGCTGCCGAAAACGCGCAGCGGCAAGATAATGAGAAGGCTCCTAAAGGCAATCGCCAGCAACGAAAAAATCGGCGACGTCAGCACACTTGAGGACGGCGATGCGATAAATGAGATCCGGTCGGCATTTGATGACCTAAAAAAACAGATACAAAACTAGCACTGCAAAAGCCCTGGCTAGGATCTTGCGTCTACTTGGGCCTTGAGTTTGTTCAAGCTTGATTTTGCGTCTGTTCTTGCCTTGTCGATTGCTGCCTTTAGATCTGCCCTTGCCTTTTGTATGGTTGCCTTGGAGTCTGCATTGATTTTGTCAATTGGAAGTCCCTTTGAGACTGCATCGCGCGCATCGGCGTTTGCCTTTTTGACGGCTGCCGTAAAATCGCCTTGCGCCTTTGCTACTGCTTTTCTATATGTTTCCATGATTGAGCTGACGTCATTTTTTGACGGCTTGGCAAATGCGGTGTTTGCCGTGGCGACCGATATGAGCAGTGCCGCGATCATTGCTATTGCTAGGAGATGAATTTTCACTTCGATTGCGATTTTCCTCTGTATCTAAAAAATATTACTCCTAATTAGTATGTTTTTTACGTAAACCACTGCTCAAGGGTCTGGCTTCGCCGCTCTTTAGATTTCTGCAGCCTGCTAAGCGAAGATTCTATCCTTTCGCGTGAAAAACTCCTCTCCTCGGAAAGATATCTTATCATCTCTTGCTGGTTTATCGAGCCGAACTTTAGCTCAGATACTTTGGCAACCTTTGGATCCAAAAAAATCTGGCGTATCTGTCTGTAGTCTATCTGGGACAGTTTTTCTTGGATCTGTGGAATCTCTTCTAGCCTGCCATGTTCTTTTATCAGCTTAAGTGCAGTCTTTGGGCCTATCCTATCAAAACCGTCCGGATTAAAGTCGGTGCCAATTAGTATCCCAAGATCCACCAGCTGCTCCCTTGTCAGCCCGAGTTCTGAAAGCACTTTCTGCAAATCGATTATCTCTGGCTCTATCTCGATGTACGTGTTGCGGTTTGGAATTTTTCGTCTGCCAGAATTTGTAAAGTTCCTTACTAGTCTTTTTGCCCCAAAAAGGAGCGAGTCATAGTCCTGGCTTGCAGATGCATATGCAAGGCCTGTCTGAGTCATGTATGCTGCGGTGGCCTCGCCCTCTGATGGCGCATCGATGTGCGGTATGCCAAACAGATCCAAGAGACGTTTCGAGTCCTCAATCATTACGTCCTGCATGGCGGTGGTCTGCTGCGCGTATTTGCGCATGTCTTCAATATTGCCCTCAGCTACCGCTTTTTCATACTTGAGAGTGGCCTCTTTTTTTATCTGCTTTCGTCTCTCGATTTCAGCTGCTTTCATGGAAGGGGGCTTGCCATCAAAGACATAAACTGGCTTTATCCCAAGGGATAGAAAGTTGACGTTTCTGTAGAAAAGTCCGCTGAGGTGGCTTGTGACCCTGCCCTTGGAATCGGAAAGCATCGTGCCATCGGGTCCTCTTATTATCGACAGAAACTGGTAAATCGTATTGTATGCATCGACTGCTATTACCTTGGAGGAAAACGACTCTAGCGTTGTCTTTTCCTTGGTTACTAGTCCCTTTAGGTCTAAGCCCATTGAGATGATTCTACATTCCCGGCTTTTGTATTTAGTGGGTACTGATTTGCTTGTGAACTACCGCTCGCTAAAGCCCGCGGCTTGCTGCTTCAGCGACCAAGCTTCTGATCTCTGCAGGCGTCAATTCCAGCAGTCCCTGCGGTAATATGTCCGGCCAAATCCTGTTTCGGCTTTACATGATCTCAGGTACAGGCCTGTATCATGGTCACGCCCTTCTTTTATTTTGACTAGCTCTGGCATTGCAGGCTCATTCGCATCTGTCGGATTAAACGCATTGTGTTTTCAGCTGATCCGAGGTTAGCTAGCTTTCATCCCGACCTTGGAGGGATTAGGGTCTTCCCAGTCGCTTTTATAATGGGTAAAACGATTTGGAAGATTGGTGCCGGGTTAGCCAAGCGGTACGGCGACCGCCTCGAGATCTTCGACAGGGGAGCGGTTGTGCATTCGCACTCAGGGGTTCGAATCCCTTACCCGGCGCCATCCTGATCGTGCTTGAGGTGCTAAGTGATACCCAGTCAATGACATCTCAAAAGTTAAGTGCGTCTACGCCATTGGTATTTAATGGCCAAAATAATGATTGCCGAGGACAATGGTCCAAACGTGCAGTTGCTGCAGGATCTACTCGCATCCTGCAATCATGAAGTGGCAGCTATTGCATCTGATGGGGCAGAAGCAGTCGATGTATACAACAAAGTCAAGCCTGACGTACTGTTGCTGGATGTCGCCATGCCAAAAAAGAATGGCAAAGAGGCGCTAAAAGAAATCATGACTGCCAATCCAGATGCCAAGGTGATCATGGTGACTGCCATGGAAGACATGGAAACAATCCAAGAATGCATCGAAAAAGGCGCAATTGCGTACATAATCAAACCGTATGAGATCGACGATATTCAAAAAGCAGTTTCGATGGCACTGGACATGTGATGACCAGATACGATCCAAACTTTGATTATTCCGCATAATTAATCTGACAAACATGCACAACAATTATCACGTTGCAGGACATAGGGCAGACAATGACGAATCATCTGCTTGCGAAATGCGCGCATTGTAATGAGGCCATGGGGCTGGATCAAAAAACACTGCGATACCAGAACAAGTGGTTTCATGCAAGCTGTCTGGATATGTTGCTTAACAAAACACCACAAAGACAGCGACCACAGAACGTGTTCAAAACCAAAACAAAATCCGACGTAATCTTCAAAGCAAAGATACTTTCCGAAGACATCTATGCCCGGCTAGAGCCTGAAAAAACACGCACACCTGTGCCACAACAAATCTCGGCTCTCACGACTCCGATCAAACCAGTAAAAAGTGAGTCCCAAAAAACCAAGGAAAAAGAAAAACCACAACCCGTAAAAAAAATAAAAACGCCCGCAAGACCTGCACCAAAAACCAAAAGAGCAGGGCCTGACCCAATTTTGATTTTGCTGGCAATCGCAATCTTTGCCACAATGACCTATCTTGCGTATGTGCTGCTTTCAACCATTAGCATCCTTGCAATAATCGCAGCCGCTGTGATGACACTTTACCATCTTTTATCAAGAAAGCCTCCGAGCTCACAGTATGTATACAAAAAAAGAACGGCATCTGTTTATTCCATATCTGTTATGGCGCT
>CAZITM010000070.1:0-6220 GCA_964542205.1 uncultured Candidatus Nitrosotenuis sp. | reverse complement strand
TACTTACAAACCTGAGGCTTGGAAATGCGCACAAGGATCAAACGGCAGCGGCAAGTGCAGCAAGTGATTTTTCATCAACAGGCAAAGTGCTCAAAGTAGACACTTACTTCTATCCCTCAACAAAGCTTGTTAATACCGCGGGAAACCTATCGCCAACCGGTGGCGTCAAACATTCTATAGGTAATGGGGATGGAAGCCTCGCTGACAATCCCGGCGCCAATACAGTAGGTTTGTTCTGTGACACTGGAACCGTTAGTAGTGGTGTGTTGACTGGTAACTCGTATAACTGCGTACCAAACCAAGGGGGAACATTTGGTTACACGGACAAAAGAGAAGGCATGTTTTTTAGGCCACTAGGTGCAGCAGAACAATCGGGTTCTGGTTTGCAATACCGACAAAACACCAGACAATACTACACAGAACAGGGACTGACATTATATCACGTCCATGGCGCAATCAACTACTTTAACGACACCGGTATTGGCTTGACAAAGATCAACATGTGGATTGACGGAAGAAACGTAAAAACACTGTCGATGGCGGCCGCAAACGGAGCTAACAACAGGACATACACTGTTAATAGTGGTTTTGGTCTTAACAACATGACCACCAGCGTTTATTGGCCAGATGCAGACGGAGGAGTAACAGAGAACACACACCCAACCAACCTCAGAAAGGCGATAGGCCAGATACGGGATAACACCTGGGACATATGGAATGTTCTAGAACAGATCTCAAACGGACTAAATGCCATAACTGAGTTTATTCCAAAAGTCCCAGACCATGTGCCAAGAAACTACACAAATCCAGGACCAACAAGCAGTGGACAATACACATTCCCGTAAGGGAGACTCTTTTTCTTTATTTTTGATAGTTCTACCAGTCCGTTTAAATCTCAAAATTTGGTATAGAAACTAGTTGTCACTCACTTCGTTTATCGAGCAAAAAAGTAACATGTTCGTAGTGAGCATACTTGGTGTACTTGGCATATTGTTCTTGCCTGTAATACTGCCGAACATTTTCCATGGGTACCATACGGTGCATATTTTCCTACACATAGGTGGAATTGCCGTCGCAACATTTCTTACCATATCTGCTGCATATGCCTATGCAAAGATCAAGACAAAAAAACTTGCAATAACCTCGGTCGCTTTTTCATTGTTTGTGGTGTCAGAGATTATCAAAATCGTGGATGTTACTTGGCCATATACCTTCTATTTGGGTAGCATAACCATGGAGCAAATCAGTCACATGATTATTATAGGAATGTTGGGAATATTCTCAATAGGTGTATTTAGGAGAGATTAGGATGGAAACTAGGGTAAATACAATTCTTGATCTAGTTAGCAAAAAACCCGGGATCAGCTTTTCTGAAATAATGAGGGAGACTGGATTTAAAAACGGAGTTCTGAGTCATCATTTATCCAAAATAGAAGAATCTGGCAAAGTTCTAGTCCAGCGCAGTCCTAGGGTAGCCCGAATATACCCATGCGGAATCGAGGAGCAAGAGGCGCGGCTGATCAAAAATCTACGAAACCCGACAATCAAGAAAATCATTATTTCACTCCTCAGCGGCGAGCTCACATTCAAAGAGATAATAAAAAAGGCCGGCAAATCACAAGGAACCATATCGATCTATCTTAAGGAATTAACGGAACAAGGAATAATTCGCAGAAGGCTAGATGCAAAGGAGATTGTCTTTGAGATTTTAGATCCGAACTATGTCAAGCAGATAATGGCCAAGCACCAGTCATCGCTGTTTGAGAGGACCGCTGATAACATTTCAGACATATTCAGCTCCCTCTGATCTGGCTAGGCATTTGGTGATTCTACCACATTGTTAATTAAGAAAAAATTGATAATTATCAGTAAAAATGAATAAGAAATTGGCGTTGCTGGCAGTACTGGTGCTGTCTACTGGGTTGATCACAAACGTCTACGCACACAAAGGACAGGTGGTTGGCAACTACAAAATCGAGGTGGGTTGGAAAAACGAGCCTCCTGTGGTGGGCAAGAAAAATGCAATCGAGATAACCGTAACAAAAGCTACCTCGGCGGACAAGAAAACTGGTCAGGAACACAGCCATAAATCCGAAAAAACAAAAACCACAAAGACGGCATATGATGGAATTTACTCAGAAACACATCTAGCCTCTAGCAGCAAAAACACTGCAAAACACGACGAAAAATCCCACACACATGCAAAAAAATCAAGCGGCATCAGCGGACTAGAAAAAACACTTGAAGCAGACATTACACTGAACGGCAAAAAAACATTTCTAAAATTAGCCGAAGACAAGAAAAACAAGGGCACTTATTATGGGCCGTTTACTCCTGATTCGGAAGGATTCCCGACAGTGCACATTGTCGGCAAAATTAAAACCACGCCAATAGAATTAACGTTCCATCCGGAAAAAGTCGAGCCAAAGAAATAGTCTTTTTTAGGCGTTAATTCATTCTGGAGATATTTTATTAAATAGCTTCCTTGATTTTTTCAGGGCTTGTATTTTCAAACGGAACCAAGTCTGCTGTATCATTGATCTGATCAAAAGCAGATTGTGAGAAAATCGCAAAAACCAAAACCGCGAACAGTTCTGACTTCAAGTAATGAAAAACATTGATCCGATTAATTAATTGCTATGGGCAAATCTTGTTGTACTAAATATGGTGAGAAATACAAGAATGTTACGAGATAACTCTAGATTTCTCACCAAGGTCTGGTCGTTATTTGCTTTGTACACAAATTAGTAATAAGAAATTTGGTAGATTTGGCAAATCTACCAAACCGGTTAAAACTTTAACCGACAAAAAATAATCATGGAAAAAATAAACGAAAATGTAGACACGCCGGAAACAAAACCAAAGAAAAAATGGTGGTCATTTTTAAAAAAATGACAGTCTAATTTTTTATAAAACTATTCAAGCATTTTTAGTGTGTCTGATGCGGTGATTATACCAACTATTTTGTCCGCTTTTGCAACAAGTATGCATTTTGCATATCTTACCAGCGGTACTAGGGCCTTTGCAGGCGTTTGATGGTCAACGATTGGCGGCCTTGCTTCCATGACGTCTGCGAGCCGGATTTTTTTCCATGATGACTCGTCGCTATCTGCTAGGTGTTTTACCACCCCGTCCTCAGTTATGATGCCTACTGGCTCGTTAGAATCAAAGATTGGTATCTGACTGATTGACATCCTTCGCATTTTGTGTATTGCATCGTGGAGCGAATCGGTTGGCTTCATCTTGATAATGTCTTTGCTGCAAATGTCGCCAGCCTTGTTTGGATCCGATCTTCCCTCAAGTGTTGCCAAACTATCGAAGAGTCGTTTTGCCGTTTCATAGCTTGGCTGGCTACGCCCTGACTCGATCTGGTTTATCATCGATGTGCTGACTCCTGTCATTTTTGCAAGCTCTTTTTGTGTTATCCCCAGCTTGGTTCGTGCCTGTTTAATGCTGTCAAGGCGTGGAAGCATGATTCTGGTAATTGGTGTAATCGTATGAATTTTACTGCAAAAAACTTGTTAAAATTCATAAACACAAAGAAAAAACATTACCTTGTTGGGATTATTTAGCAATTTCAAGAAAAATTATCCTGAATGTAAAACCACAGAAGACTGGTTTTACAAAGGAAATCAACTGGCATCATCTGGAAAACTAGATGATGCGGTAAAGTGCTTTGATGAGGCAATCAAACTGGACTCAAGAAATTCCCAAGCGTGGAACAACAAGGGTTTTGTTTTGGATGAATCAGGTAAGCCCAGACAAGCAATACAATGCTATGATACGGCGATAAATCTAAACCCGAACAATGCTGACGCCTGGTACAACAAGGGCACTGCGATCGGAAAATTAAAAAAATTTGAAGAGGCCATCAAGTGCTTTGATGAGGCAATAAGAATAAGTCCAAATAACTCATTGGCATGGAATGGCAAGGGTTTTGCACTGGGCAAGACACGAAACCTGGACGAGGCAATCAAGTGTTTTAATGAGGCAATCCGACTGAACCCAAACTATTTCGATGCCTGGTACAACAAGGGGTTCGCATTAAAAATTCTTGGACAATTGGAAGAATCTGAAAAATGTTTTAAAAAATCTACCACCATAAAATCGCGAAATAATTGAAAA
The DNA here is from genome assembly GCA_964542205.1 of uncultured Candidatus Nitrosotenuis sp. Classification (GTDB taxonomy): domain Archaea; phylum Thermoproteota; class Nitrososphaeria; order Nitrososphaerales; family Nitrosopumilaceae; genus Nitrosotenuis. Next base: position 2,095 of record CAZITM010000070.1, on the reverse strand, counting down.
AGTGAGGATATCAGGTAGAACATGGTCGACTTGGAGATATCCTCACTCCGATTTGGTTGGTCTTGGCTGGTTCTAACCTCGGTACAGTGTCCGTTGAATGAACCTAGGCACACTTGGAACCCTAATAAAAAAAGGCTTGCGTAGAATTTATCAGTAAACAATCCCTAGGTGCTGTCCTAAAAAACACACTACCTCTCAAATGTGCGTAAAACCACCTCCTATTGAATATCCTAATTGTCGAAGAAAACAGGTTTATGACCTGCAGTACAAACATCTGCTCGTAAAAAATGGACATGGTGTAGTCGTGGCACAAGACGGGCAGGAATGTCTGGAAAAAATACAGCAAAGATCCGAGGAACCCACTGGTTCGCAAGCTGATTCTCCATTTGATGTTATAATTTTAGATCATGGCGTACCAAACAAAACCGGAGAAAATACCGTCAAAAAGATACTGGAAAAAACCCAAGCCAAAAGATACTGTTTGTCACTGGGTATCAAAGGTGGGCAGTAGAAGACCAAACCAATGATCTTATCGACAAAATAACTCTGCTGGAAAAGCCGTTTGCGTCTTCACAGTTTGAAAGAAAGATCACATCGTTTGCCTAGCGTCGTTTCTTTTTTGATCTTGATGCCTTTTCTGCAAGTGCTGCCTGAGCAGCCGCTACGATGGCAATTGGAATCCTGTGTGGTGATGCACTCACGTAAGACACCCCTACACTATGGAAGAACTTGATAGAGTTTGGGTCTCCGCCGTGCTCGCCGCAAACACCGATCTCAAGATTTGGCTTGACCGACCTGCCGTTTGCAACAGCAATCTTGACAAGACTCCCCACACCACTTACGTCTAGTGTCTGGAACGGGTTCCTTTCGAGGATCTCTTTTTCGATGTACTCCGGCAGGAACTTGCCTTCGGCATCCTCCCTACTGAAGCTAAACACTGCCTGTGTGAGGTCGTTTGTGCCAAAACTGAAAAACTCCGCCATCTGTGCAAGCTCATGCGACGTAAGGCAACCTCGAACGACTTCGAGCATGGTTCCAAAGTTTATCTTGAGTTTAAAGCCATGTTTTGACTCTACTTCTGATTTTACCTTGTCATAGATTGATTTTATGTATCTCAGCTCTGTGATGTTGCTGACCTGGGGAATCATGATCTGCGGGCGTGCATCGACTTTTTGCCTTGCAAGTTCTGCCGCAGCCTCAAATACCGCTCTTATCTGCATCTCATAAATCTCAGGGTACGTGATTCCGACTCTGACTCCGCGATGTCCCATCATAGGGTTTATCTCCGCAAGTTCTTTTGCCCTTGCAAGCACAGTTCTTATCTCCTCCATTTCTTGTGTATCTCCCTGTCTTTCGAGTCGATGCATTTTGTTTATCAGTTCTTCAGGGTTTGGTAAAAACTCGTGCAGCGGTGGATCCAAGAGCCGTATTGTTACCTTGTAGCCTTCCATTGCCTTTAGTATTTGGATAAAATCGCTTTTTTGCAGTTCTTGCAGTTTCTGCAAGCGCTGCTTTCTTTCATCGAGCGATTTTGCCATGATGAGGTCTACAAAAAATCCGAGCCTGTCGCTCGCATTGAACATCCTCTCTGTCCTGCACAGGCCTATTCCCTGCGCGCCATATTTTCTTGCAAGATGTGCACCCTCAGGGGTATCGGCATTTGCCCTGATCCCGATCCTTTTTTCTTTTTGGGCCCAATCAAGAATTGTTTTGAAATCGCTAGTTATTTGCGGCTCGATTGTCGGAACATGTCCTGCATATACATCGCCCTGGCTACCGTCGATTGTGATGGCGTCGCCTTCATGAATTGTGATGTTTCCTGTGGCTGCCTCCTTTGCGTCCACGTTTATCTTCATATCGGAGCATCCGACAATGCATGGCTTGCCCATGCCTCTTGCTACTACTGCGGCGTGCGACGTCTTGCCACCCCTGCTGGTCAAGATTCCTACTGATGCAAAAAATGCCGGGACATCTTCTGGCTTGGTCTCTTCTCTGATCAGGATTACCTTTGCACCATTTTCGCCCATGGCAACTGCGCGTTTTACATCAAAGACCGCTATGCCACTTGCTGCTCCAGGTGATGCGGCTATTCCGC
>CAZITM010000069.1:0-6601 GCA_964542205.1 uncultured Candidatus Nitrosotenuis sp. | reverse complement strand
CCTCCGGGTTATCCCCTCTACCAGTGTGGTTGTCTTTTGCAGTATTTCGCGCAAAAGTTTTTCCCATTCCCTTCCAAGTATCTGCTTGAACCACTGGTCAAACTCGTTTTCGACAAACTCGATGTCCTCAAGTGGGTTATGAGTCCCTGCTGGCACCGGCTGTCCCTGTATGTCGGTGGCTCCCGCTGCATCCACTACGTGGATAAGGACCTCGGCCTGCCTTGCATCGTCTAGGAACTTGTTGCCAAGTCCCTTTCCCTCGTGCGCGCCTGGGACCAGGCCTGCGACGTCGATTAGATTTACCGGCACGAGTCTCACTCCGTCAATGCAGAGCGGGTTTTGGTGCGATATTCCAAAGTGCTTGCATGCGCACCTTGTCCTGACATATGTGACTCCGACGTTTGGTTCTATTGTGGTAAATGGATAGTTGCCGATTGCGACTACGGCCTCCGTAGCAGCAGAAAAGAATGTAGATTTTCCTACGTTTGCCTTGCCGAGCAGACCTATTTGCATAAACTTGGAATTTTTCCACAACATATTAGGATTAAGGAATTTAACGAGGGGTGTCGGCAGTGTCAATATGTCTTTGGTGATTACCGGAAATCCCGGCGTCGGAAAACACACCATAGCAGAGATGCTCGCAAAAAAACTTGGATACGAGGTGCTGGACTTAAACCGGATTGCAATCAAAAACAAGGTCTTTACAAAATCCGGTTCTACGCTTGACGTCGATACGAAAAAGCTTGCCAAGATACTCCGGCGGCTTTGCAGACCAGGGACAATAGTGGTCGGCCATCTGGCGCCGTATGTTCTGTCAAAATCGCAGGTTAAAATTGCCATAGTTTTGAGAAAAAACCCATACAAGTTGATACCAGTTTACAAAAAAAGAAAGTACTCGCAGAAAAAGATAACGCAGAACATCGGAAGCGAGGCCCTTGGAATAATTGCATATGATGCCGCCTCGAGGTTTGGCAAAAAGGCAGTCCAGCTAGACGCCACGGACATCTCGCCGCAAAGCCTTGCCAAAAAAATCCAACGCGTATTAGAATCAAAAAAACAAGACCGGGTCGACTGGCTTGGGCTGGTATCAAAAAAGGGTGACCTTGCCAGGTTCTTTCCACAGTGAGCAAAAGATGTTTGAGATTCTAAAGACAGACCTCGCAGGAAGAATAGGCGTACTGCAGACAAACCACGGAAAGGTAGAGACGCCTGCATTTGTTCCAGTGATTCATCCGGTAAACCAGAGCATTGCTGCAAAAAAGATAAGAGAGATCGGCTTTGAGCTGGTCATAACAAACGCCTACATTACCATGAACAAGTACGGAACAGAGGCAGAAAAAAGAGGAATACATGACATTATCAATTTCGACGGCGCAATCATGACAGACTCTGGGGGATACCAGGTGCTGGAGTACGGCAAGGTAAACGTTGAGCCGGAAAAAATAGCCGAGTTTGAAAAAAAGATAATGACTGACTTTGCCATTCCGCTTGATAGGCCCACCGGATACGGCCTCTCAAAGAAAAAAGCCACAAGCTACGTCAATCATACGCTAGAGGTATCAAAAAAAACTCTGCAGCAAAGCGACGACAACGGCCAGATCTGGATTGGCCCAATCCAGGGGGCAGAGCACCTTGAGCTGGTGAGAAGATCCACCAAAGAGCTCATAAAATACGGGTACCAGATGCTTGCATTTGGAAGTCCCGTGGAGGTAATGGAGGCATATGAATACAGGCTCTTGGCAAAAATGATTGTCGAGGCAAAGAGACTCATCCCCCCGTCCATTCCCCTGCACCTTTTTGGTGCAGGCCATCCCCTGACAATACCAATTGCCATCGCCCTTGGATGCGATACCTTTGACTCGGCATCCTACATGCTTTACGCAAAGCACGACCGGTACATCTCAGAAGACCGGACAAACCACCTTTCCGAGATGCAGTATTTTTCCTGCAGCTGCGAGGTCTGCTCGCACCACACCCCAAAGGAGCTGGCAGAGATGCCAAAAGAGCAGAGAACCACGGAAATTGCGCTCCACAACCTCTACGCCATAAAGGCCGAAGTCGACCGCACAAAGGAGGCAATAGTTGAGGGGAGACTTTGGGAATATGTCGCAAAAAAGATAATGGCACACCCAAAACTCTACGAGACAATCGAGGTTTTTGCGAAAAACTCTGACTTTCTTGGCAGGACAACGCCCAAGTTCAAAGAAAGGGCCATGTTCCTCTTTGGGCCGGCCGACCAGCACAGGCCGGAGCTCGTATCATACCACAAGACAGTCAGGGACTTCAAGTCCGGCAAAAAAGTTCTAGTGCTGGTCTCGGATTCTGACGACAAGCCGTTTTACCTCTCAAAGAGCTACCGAAGGCTGCAAAAAAAGTTTGACGAGTCCAAGGTCCAGTTCTGCCAGTTCAACCCGTTTTTGGGAATAATCCCCCTTGAGATATCCGATCTCTATCCGGCTGCGCACTATGTCATGGCAGACATTGCCCCAAACCCGCAGGACTATCCCGAGTTTGCAAAGACGCTTGCCGCCTTTCTTGCAAAAAACAAGTTCGCAAAGATCCATGTAGAGAAAAACAAGTTCCTAGAGCATTTCAAAAAACAGATGCCAAAGTCCAAACTAGTCAAAATAAAAATGAAAAAGAAAGATTAGCCGGTCTTAGAGACCTGCGTCTTCTGCCCAGCCTTTTACGAATACTCCGTTCTTGTGAAGAGGTACTGGTTGTCCAGCGGTGTAGTTCATTGGTCTCATCCAGAAGATGGACTTTGTTGGACAAACTCCAATGCATGCTCCGTCGGAGATGCATCTCTCTGGATAAAATACAAATGCTTTACCTCTCTTCCAGCCTTCTACAGGCTTTACTCGGAGTACGTCTGGGCCGAGGGATGTACAGATTTCAACGCATAGTGCGCATCCAATACATCTCTGCTCGTCAACGTCTGGAAGTATTGCTATTGGCATTTATTTCACTTAATTTGATCAGGGCTTTAGTAACTATTTAAACCATGGTCAAAAAAATTAACAGTGTTATAGAATTTTCAGATCGGCGTGATCAAATGTTTTGGTTGATTTAGAAAAGATAAAAAAGGTAACCAGATGGCATGCTTACTTTCGCATTGCATCGATTTGACCGCTTGTTACCCAGTCCAGCAGTTCAGCTGCGGTTGGATTCAAGTCAGCCCTTTTGTCCATCAGATTCTTTACCCAAACCCAATTAATTTGGTTTAACAGTGGTTTGTTTCCCTCATCGCCTGCGCGAACCTTGCTACGTAGGTCGGACGGAATTGAATTCCACCATTGGTCAAAAGTTCTACCCATATGAGGGGATCTTAGGTTTGACTAATTAAAGCTTTTGAAGATTGCAATATTTACGGAATGATCCGGATCCCGTGTGGCAACCTATTAAGATAGACTGCGATCCAGTTGAATCCTTGAAGGTAAAAGTTTTGGGCGCCGGCCAAGAAGTCGGGCGATCGGGGTTTTTGGTAAACTGCGACAATGCAAACTATCTTTTGGATTATGGGGTCAACCTTGGCAAAAACCCACAGGGCCCGCTGCATGTTATGCCAAAAGAAGTCGACACCATCGTGATCACACATGCGCACCTTGATCATTCAGGATATGTTCCGCTGATGTATGTAAGCGGAAACGCCGATGTCTTTGCCACCTCTCCCACATTTGATCTCAGCAGGTTGTTAATCGAGGACATGCTAAAGCTGGAGCGGGACGCGCACCCATTCGGGCTGCCAGAGGTCAGCAAGATGTACAAGTTTGCAAAGACACTGACATACAAGCAAAAAGTCCGGCGAGGAAACTCTAGCTTTGAGCTCAGAGAGTCCGGCCATGTCGTCGGCGGAAGCACCGTCTTGGTGGAATCCGAGGGCAAGAAGCTGTTTTACACTGGTGATATCAACGTGCACGGCTCGCGGATGATCCGCGAAGCGGACCTCGACGTTGGCGAAATAGATCTTCTCATAACGGAAAGCACCTACTCGCAGACCGAGCAGATGCCAAGAAAAGAGTCCGAAGAAAGATTCGTCGAGTATGCAAACGAGATCCTCGACCAGAAGGGCCACCTCTTTGTTCCTGCGTTTTCCGTGGAAAGATCGCAGGAGATTGCGTGCATTTTGAAAAACGCCAAATTCAAACACAAGATAATCATGGATGGAATGGCGCTTAGCGTAAACGAGATTTTGTTGCAGCACCCAGACTATCTGCGGGACTATAATGTCTTTGTCGACGCAATAGAAAACACCACGTGGGTCAGAAACCACAAGGAGCGACAGCGCGAGATATCAGAGCCGTGTGTGATAATATCTCCTGCCGGGATGCTAGTCGGCGGAAACGCCGTGTTCTATCTGCAGGAGCTGGCATTTGACAAGAAAAACGGAATAGCCCTGGTATCATACCAGGGAGAAGGAACGCCGGGAAGAAAGCTTCTCGAGTCAGGCAAGGTTTCCATTCGTGGCCGCGAGCAAAAGGCAGAGGCGCAGATAAGGCAGTTTGAGTTTTCTGGCCATTCCGACAGAAACGGCCTCTTTGAGCTGATAAAAAAGGTCAAGGGAAACCCAAAGGTCATGGCAGTACACGGCGACGGCGAGTCCTGCACCAAGTTTGCCCAGGAGATCCACGACATGTTCGGCTTTGAGACGTATGCCCCAAAGATAGGCGATTCCATTACCATATAGAATGCAAATCAACCTAGAGCACACCATAAACTCCGGCCAGGTCTTTTTGTGGCAAAGGCACGGTACCAGATGGTACGGAGTAAACGGCAACGACGTCTTGGCAGTGGATGAATCTGGCAGGATTGCCACCCATAGCGGAAAGGGGTGGGATCTCTTCAGGCAGGGCGACGACTATGACGCCATAATGCGGCAGATATCAAAGGATAAAACAATAAGAGATGCCGCAAGGAGGTTTTCAGGCCTGCGGCTGATGCGCCAGGATCCATTCCAGTGCTACATCACTTTTATAGTGTCGTCCAACTCTAGCATCCAAAACATTCGGCTGACGCTACAGCGGCTCTCAAAGAAATTTGGAAAAAAAGTGCGATTTGAGCAAAACGAGTTTTACCTTTTTCCAGAGCCAGAAAAACTTGCAGGCGCATCAATGGCCGACCTTCTGTCATGCGGCCTTGGCTATCGGGCCGAGTTTGTAAAGGGCGCAGCAAAAGCAGTAAAAGAAAAAACCGTTGATTTTGAGACCCTCAAAAGAGCAGACTATCACACGGCCAAGGAGTCGCTTCTGGGCGTGCACGGGATCGGCAACAAGGTGGCAGACTGCATCATGCTTTTTTCGCTAGAAAAGCTCGAGTCGTTCCCTTTGGATCGGTGGATAGTCAGAGGCCTGCAAAGGTATTACCCGGCCAAGTTTTCCTTTGAGGGAAAGACACTGACTGGCAAAAAATACCAGACGCTACATGATCAGCTGGTCGAGCACTTTGGGCCCTATGCAGGATACTGCCAGCAGTTTCTCTTCAAAATGATAAGAGAGTCAAACGACAAAAAATGGTTGTAACCTTTAAAATGCCAGCAATTTGTGGAGTTTTTGGGCCGGTAGCTCAGCTTGGATAGAGTGCTGGACTTCTAATCCAGTGGTCAAGGGATCGAAGCCCTTCTGGCCCGCTTTATCTGTTATAGCGCGTCGTGTGTTTTCTGACACTTTTTTTTGCATTCCAAAGAGGGTTTGGCAGAATAGCAATAGACAGTATTGGATATGATGCAGAGGCAAGGCTGGATGATTTTCTAGTGATTTCTTTAGATGATGACAAAAAATCTGTCTATTGAATGGAAAATCTGTTGTTTTAGGCACGAAAATTATAGTGACAAGAAACTGGGCAGAAGCTGGGTCTAAACTAGGGTTAAGGTGGGTAAAAATAAGCAACATTGAAAAAAAATCAATCTAAATTCTGAGAGTTGTTTTGGCTTCTGGGTTATCGTTAAATGATAGAATGTTTTGTGATCAAACAGGATCGCTATATACTAAAAAATAAAAAAGAGTGTTTGGGTTTTTTGTGTTCCTAACCGAAGTTACCTACTGCGACTGAGTATGGGGTTGTGCCGACTGCAAAGTTGGTTGCTGGGCCAAAGCTGCCCGTGCCTGTTCCTATCAGTACGGAGACACTATCGGAACCGCCGTTAGCTACTGCCAGATCATTTTTGCCATCACCGTTAAAGTCGCCTACTGCGACTGAAAGTGGGCCTGTCTCGACTGCAAAGTTGGTTGCTGGGCCAAAGCTGCCCGTGCCTGTTCCTATCAGTACGGAGACACTATCGGAACCGCCGTTAGCTACTGCCAGATCATTTTTGCCATCACCGTTAAAGTCGCCTACTGCGACTGAGGTTGGGGCTACCCCGACTGCAAAGCTCGTTGTTGCGTCAAAGCTGCCCGTGCCTGTTCCTATCAGTACGGAGACGTTATCGGAGTTAAGGTTAGCTACTGCCAGATCCAAAGGAGATAATGATGAACAGATTATCTGTCCAGAAGCACCAAATCCTGTTACAAACTGTCCTGGCGGACAAGACTGGGCTGAAACAGTGCCTGGTGGACCCTGTGGGCCTTGTTCACCGGGATCACCTTTGTCACCCTTTGGACCCTGT
>CAZITM010000068.1:0-6783 GCA_964542205.1 uncultured Candidatus Nitrosotenuis sp. | reverse complement strand
CCTTGACCTCCATTGGGTGGGAGTATGTCAGAAAATATGCCTAAATCTTGTTAATGTATATGTCTACCATGTTTGGGCACCATGCTAAAACTTATCTAGATGATTAATGGGATCGACGATAACCGGATGCAAGAAGAATTCATTACAGTTAATGGCTCTAAGATTAGGTACATCAAGTCGGGGTCATCAAAAAGATCCCTTGTGCTCATCCATGGCCTTGGCGCATCTGCCGAGAGGTGGGAAGATGTCATACCGCATTTTAGCAAAAACTTTACTGTCTATGTTCCTGATCTGATCGGATTTGGCCAGAGCGACAAACCAAACGTTGACTATACTACAGAGTTTTTTTCTAATTTTGTCGAGTCGTTTTTGACATCGCTTGGACTAAAAAAGTCGACAATCATAGGATCATCACTTGGTGGGCAGATTGCAGTCGAGTATGTGGCAAAAAATCAGCAGTCTGTTGACAAGCTTGTGCTGGTATCGCCATCAGGAGTAATGAAGCAATCGACGCCTGCCCTTGATGCATATATTATGGCCGCACTTTATCCAGATCCGACCACTGCAAGAAACGCCTTTACCATGATGACTGGCAATGATAAACATGTACCGGACAATATCATAGACGGGTTCGTTCAGCGCATGAGGATGCCTAATGCAAAATTTGCATTCATGTCTACTTTGCTTGGACTCAAAAACGCCCCAGAGATATCTACCCGACTGGAGCTCATACGCGTACCGACTCTGATAGTGTGGGGAAGTCTCGATCCGGTCATTCCAGTAAAGTATGCGGAACACTTTGTCAAAAAAATACAAGATTGCCGTTTCTACCAAATTGAAAACTGTGGTCATACTCCATATGTGGAAGAGCCAGACGAGTTTTCGAAAATAGTGCTTGATTTTCTTAGGGACAAATAGCCATCCTTAAATATCTCCTTTTGGTATCTAATACCAATGTCTGGTAATGAAAACCAAAAAGATTATCTTGAAATGTTTCAGGAATGGGTACAAAAAGGCGGAAAAGCTCAGGCCGAATTCATGAAAGCATTCAGCTCGTACATGGAAAACAACCAAAAATTTGATCCCCTGCAGTCGATAAAGGAACTCACTGCAAAGACAGCACAGGCGCAACAAAATTTTGTCAGCAACGTATCTTCGATGCAAAAAAACGCCATGGAGCAGTTCTTCAACATGGGAAACATCATGCAAAACTTTGTCGGCTGGGGCGCGTTCAAGACCACGCTTGGAAGCAACGGTAGGATATCAATTCCAGAGGCGGAACGCGACGCATTGAGAATAAACGAAGGCGACCTCGTACAGGTAATAGTATTTCCGCTGGAAAAAAGGAAAACTGGAACATCAAACAACTAAAAAATCGCCAAAAAACACTCCGTTTTACAAGACTTTGACAAACTAGCGTCCGTAGCATTCCTGATAAAAAACCTCACGCGGTATATAGTTGGCTGTCTGGCAAAGAAATCAATCCCTTTCTTTTAACCATTGGACCAATTCTGGCAAGACCTGTTTTTGCGAAAATGAGCTGGCAATCATTCCGACATGTCCTGTCGGGTACACGCGTAACGTTTTGTCCGGGCTTCCCACCGCATAATATAGGGGCATGCTGCACTCTGGTGAAACTAGGTGATCGCCTACGGCAGTCTGGATAAATATTGGCATTGTGATCTTTTTTAGGTCTACCTGCCTTCCTCCCACAAACATCTTGTTTTGAATGAGGAGGTTTTCCTGGTATATGTCTCTGATCCACTGCTTAAACAACTCACCTGGAATCGGCGGCGTCTCGCTTAGCCATTTTTCGACTCGAAGGAAGCTATCTACAAACTCCTTGTCGTGAATATTTTTGAAGAACTTGTAGTATTTTTCAAGCCCCTGCTCAAATGGCTTTAGTATGGAAAAGCAGTAGTACATGAACTCTGGAGGCATGTTGCCTATCGTGTCAACGAGCTTGTCGACATCAATGTGCCTTGCCACATTACTGACTACGGTAGTATCTTTCCACCCGTCTATGACGGGGGCAGTGGTCACGAGATTTTTTACCTTGTGGGGGTGGAGCGCTGCATAAATAGTCGCAATTGTCCCCCCAGTGCAGTATCCCTGCAGGGAGATGCTTTCTGATCCCGTCTCTTTTTTTACAAACTCGACGCAGTTATCCATGTATGAATTGACATAATCATCAAAGTCGAGATATCTGTCAATGTTTGATGGATTTCCCCAGTCGATCATGTATGTGTCTATTCCGCTTTCTAGCATCTTTCTTACCCAGCTCTTCTTTGGTTGTATGTCTAAAATATGATATCGGTTGATTATGGCATAGCTTATGACTAGTGGCGTCTTGAGCTGTGACTTGACTAGCGGCCTAAAGTGCAGCAGTCTTATGTTGTCCTCCTCATATGCAACATCGAAGGGGCTTGACTCTAGCGTGATCTCGTCTGGGGCAGGCACGAGCTTGGGGGCGTCTGCGACATTTTTTGTAAAGCTCAGGAACTCTTGTATTAGTTTTGGATCAATTCTGTCGCTTTGCATCGGTTGCCTCTTTTTCCAGTTTTGTTACCCGTTTTCTCAGCTGGTGTAATTCTTTGTATATGTCGTCGATCTCTTTTCGCGTGGGCAGTCGCAGCGACTGTAACATTACATTTAGGATGTTTTCCCAGTGCTTTGTGAGCTCCAATTCTGCAGAAACAAGCTTGCCGTAGTTCTGGCCAAATTTCTCAGAATCGAATAGTTGTGTAAAATCGTTTTCAAAGATGTCGATCCAGACCCGTTTGTATGCCTCAAGCTGCTCGGAGTCTTGCGGTAAGCTCGTAGCCTTGGCGTTTACTTTTTTTTGCGCCTCTGTCCAGGTATCTGAAAGTTGTTTGTAGTATTCGGTTAGTCTTTTGTTGAATTCTACCATGTCTTCATAAGAATCAATTATTTCAGTTGAGATCTTTTTTAGGTCGTTTGTCCAGTTCCGCATGGGACCTACGGATGTAAGGGCAACTGGCTTGCCGGACATCAAATGGAGCAAATCCGTCCAAAATAATGAGACGTGTTTGTAATAATCAAGCGGGAGATTGACGTCTTGTGACATGCTAATTAAATACAAGAAATAGCAATAAAAAGATGAGCTTCTATTATGACTCGAACCATGTTTCTGGAGGTAATGCGATGAATAAAGAGGCACTGTGCAACTCAGTTAGGGACCTTGATCCGTGCATACGTTTTGTGGGTCTTATTAACGACAAAGGACACCTCATCGCGGGCGGCATGGCTCAGGGAAAACAGCCCCTTGAAGACACAAAAAAGGACGAAATGCTCTATCTTGAGCTTGCCCTCAGGGTAAGGATGCGGCAGGAGTTTGACGCGGAGCTGGGTCCTGTCAAATTTGCATTATCATATCGTGACAAGATAATCGTGATGAGTTTTCCGATAGGAAAGGAGATCCTTTTGGTCTCGGCCGAAAAAAGCCTGGATTTTGGCAAGTTCCCTTTTTCGGTCCTAAAGATAATCGAAGAATACCGCAAGTGAAAAACTTAGATTGGTTTAAGAAACGAAAAACCACAATACTGTGCATGCGCCCCTCAACACTGATCGTGTTTTTTGCGTCATTTGCTGCAATTCAGTCCGCCTATGCTGATGTGTGGATACCAGAAGATGAGTATCGTGGCTATTTTGACTCTCAGGGGGTATATACAGTTGTAGGTGCCGTTAAAAACACCGAAAACTATGCCGTCGTGCCAACGATAACCATTCTTTTAGATGGTGGGCAGCAAATCCGAGTCGAACAGCGACTGCCGACGGTTTTTCCAAACAAGGACATTCCATTTAAAATCACAATACCGCAGATCTCGGGCGGCGTGGTGCTTCAAACACCAATTGTTAGCTTTGAAAAGGATCTCAACGCCCTGCCGTCAAACGTGGAGGTGATCTACGACAGGTCGCTCAAAAAACACCACGATGGGCATCTCACTGGCAAAATAATTAACAAAGGCAACACAACCGAGTATGATGTAAAGGTATATGCTACTATTCATGGCAAAGGCCATGCGTTTTTGGACGTGGGAAAAAACATTGAAAACATAGAAAAAATCGAGCCGGGGCAGATAATTGATTTTACCATGTACCCAGAGCCAGCAATTGCCGATGACATCAAGTATTACAGCTGCTTTGCCATCGGCGATGAAACTATAATCCCACTGTATGCAATGAGGGATGGGGAGAGGTTCAACTTCAGGTACGATTCAACTGCCTCGTTTGCTGTAGTGGGTTTTGACGAATCAGGCACAAAACTATCCATAACCGGAATAAACTCATTTAAGGTGCCTACATTTGTCAACTTTGAATTTCCAATGACTTCTGAGAACGAAAAGTTTGAGGTAACCGTCGATGAAAAACCAGTCAAGTTCATACAAAGCATCGACGAACAAGGGAACTGGCACGTGGCATTTGATGTGGATGGAGCGTCACAAAACAAAATTCTGATCAGCGGCTTTGAGAATCCAAGTACAAAGGCTGGCCGTATGGGGGTGTCGGGTGCGATATCTGATTATTTGTATTATGGAGTTCCAGCAGCTGTTGCAGCTGGGATTGGAATCTATTTGTACATGCAGAAAAAGACCCATCTAGCCAACTGATCTAGTCTGAGCCCTTTGGCAGTGTTATGATAAAAGTGGTGGGGTTGTTTTTTGCTGTGATTGTACCGCGATGTCTTTCTATAATGTTTTTGCAGCTGGCAAGGCCAAGTCCCGTTCCGGCCTCTTTTGTTGTAAAGAGTGGCTCAAATATCTTGTCTAAATTCTCATCGCTGATGCCAGGCCCTGAATCTTCGACTTCGATTACTATGTTGTCATACTCTGCTCTGGCAGAAATAGTAATTGTGCCAGAGCCGTTCATTGCCTGAATTGCGTTTGTGATCAAATTAACGAATACAACTTCGAGCTTGTCTATGTCACACGTTATGTGCGGATTATTTTTTGGAAGGTGGATTTCTACATCGTCTGAAACTTCTATCCCTTCTATTACTTTTTTTAATATGTCGTGCAACGAATGGGTTTCAAGCTTCAACGGCGGCAGCTTTACGTAATTTAATACGTCTTCTACCAAGTGGTATATCTTTCGTGCTTCGGCTTCAATTAGTGAGAGCTGGTCAAGTGATTTTTTATCAAGCTTGTTCTTGGAGTTTTTTCTAATCATCATTGAATAATTAATGATGACTGTTAGGGGGTTTCGCATGTCGTGAGTGATTCTTGAGGTCAGCTCCCCGATGTGGGTAAGCCTGTTGATCTTCTGCTCGTTCTCTATAGCCATATTCCTGTATGTTGGCGGCATCTTTTATCATCTGCGGTGTCAAAAAAATACGCCGGTCTAGATTATGTTTTTTGCACAAATCTCATGTTTTGTGGCTGTATCCGATCTGTTTTTAAAAAGTGGTTCTGAGGACCATTGTAACCATTGATCGGCAAGGGTGATCTTTGGCACCTGGTTCCTCAGTCCTGACCTTGCTATGATTGCGATGCCTAGTATCCTTGTGTTTGTCTGGATGTGGCAAACAGCGAATGTCGGACACAAATTGCAACAACTTGGCATTTAACATTCATTTGATTATTGCCGAGTTTGTCGTTCTCTAATAAATAATCATTCAGTAATTAATCAAAAACAAAACTAAATGTTTATTTTTTAAATGATTTATGCTATATATGTTAGACACATAACCTCAACATGTTACCAATTACAAAATCATGTCTGCACACATTGATGGCAAATTACTCCAAAAACGACTCGAAAAATGTGTGGTGAGTTAAGTGGCGACTGCATATGTCTTGATCAACTGTGATCTAGGATCGGAAGAGGCCGTAATCTCGCAACTAAAATCACTAAGTCATGTAAAAGAGGTGCACGGAACCTTTGGCGCCTATGACATTTTGGCAAAGATTACATCGGACAAGGCAGAAAACATACGCGAAACAATCGCTTGGAAAATTCGAAAGATAAACCAGATTCGTTCTACGCTGACCCTGATGGGCATCGAAGGGCAGGAATAGTTCACTCCATACACTTTGGTATTTTCCCACCGTGTTTTTCTTTATATTCTGCTAGAAGCTGATCTCTGATCTTGCCGTGGCCGTCCACTACTGCGTAACGGAACCTTTTTGCATCGCAGATACAGGACGATCCAAGTGACTCGCTTATGCTTTTTTTCAAATTGTCGGAACCTCCGATGTATATGATCTTCATTACGGCATGCATCATAAAGACTCCTGGCAATTCTGGCACGTTGGCAATCTGCCCTGTACTAAAATCGAGCCAATCCGACCAGCTTACTTCTATCATGATCTCAGTTCTGAATTGCTCTTTAAATTTTTACGGTTCTGTTCAAAAGCTGGGATCTCATTTCCAACTTTCTCCCTTCGACACATCGACTATCAGGATTGCCAAATCATCAAAACTTGACAGCTTGGGTTCCTGCATCCGAGCTTTGGTGTCATCTCCACTACACGCTTCATTTGTGTCGCCTCGAATATGGGTAAATCTAGCCCACCCCTTGTATGCAATGTTCAAAGACGCCACAACATCTCTGTCCATTAACTTCATACAATTATTGCACCATAGTTTTCGGCTGTTTTGCCTGTCCTCTTGGATTCTCTTTCCGCATACTGGACAGAGCATGCTGGTGCGTTTTGGATCTACGAATAATACTGGAATGCCTTCCCACTCTGCTTTGTATTGTATTTGGCGTTGAAGCTCGTAGAATTGCCAGCCATTCATCTTTCTTCTGTACTTGTTGCC
>CAZITM010000067.1:0-6830 GCA_964542205.1 uncultured Candidatus Nitrosotenuis sp. | reverse complement strand
ACAAAGATGGCAATGGGGGTAAAACAGACCCATGTAAAGGGCTCCAAAGTAGACATGGATTTTCTGGCAGGCATTGCAGCAAAATGCGGCGCAACAACCAGTGTACAGAACCAGATAAGGACTGCAAATACCGCAAGACATGTACAGGAGATAATTACCCAAAACAATGTGAACGGTTTTTTTTCTGCAGTATGCTCAGAGGTCCACAGACAGATGCGCTTGCACTCTGAGGACAGGGTCTCACTTGAAGTGATTCTCTTTGATTTTGACGGCTCCATACTTGGTAGGTACCCGTAGCAAGAGATTTAATTTGACATCAAAGACCTCAAAACATGGAAAGGGTAGCCATTTTAGCAATTACTAAAAATGGCATCAAAATAGCGTCTACGTTAAAACAATTTTTCCCAAGCTGGGAGATCTTTGCGCCATCAAAGTTTCAGGACTATTCAGTATCTGCAAGTTGGTATGACGAACAAACTGCATTCAAGCTTGCAGAGTTATTTGGCAAATACGATGGCTTGGTGTGCCTGTTTTCTCTTGGTGCAGTGATCAGGCTGATTGCCCCGTATCTAAAGGACAAAAAGACAGACCCCGCCATAATAGTAATAGACGACAAAGCCAGCTTTGTGATTTCCGCATTGTCTGGCCACCTAGGCGGAGCAAACGAGCTGAGTGAAGAAATTGCCAGAAAACTTGGTGCGACAGCCGTAGTTACGACTGCCGCCGACGTCAACAAGACCATACCGGTGGATCTGCTAGGCAAGGAATTTGGCTGGAAGATAGAGGACGATTCTAACGTAACTAGGATTAGCGCACTGATGGTAAACGAAGAAAAAATTGGAGTATACCAAGATGCCGGTGAAAAAAACTGGTGGAGGGGCGATCTACCAAAAAACGTTTTTGTATATGACACGCTTGATGAATTACTAAAATCTGACGCCAAGGCTTATCTAATAATTTCGGACAAAAACCTGGACTATGAAATTGCCAAGAACTCTGTCATTTACAGGCCGCAGACACTTGTGGCCGGGATAGGTCTGCATGGAGACACCACCAAAGAAAAGATAACAGAGTCGCTTTTGTTTTGTCTGTCAAAATACGGCCTCAGCCCCAAGTCCATAACAAGGCTTGTTTCACTCAGAAAGCCAAATCAAGTACAGGGGCTTGTTGATGCGGCAGGAGATCTCGGCGTACCCCTGGAGTATTTTGAGAGAGATGAGCTTGCGCAGATAAGCATACCAAACCCCTCTGAGATGGTACAGGCCTATGAAGGAACCCCCAGCGTCTCCGAAGCAGCCGCGATAAGATCATCGCAGGGCAGGCTTGTTGTTGAAAAACAGAAATTCCCGCCAGATCTCACCATAGCAATAGCGAGAATTGAGAAATGAAACGCGGCCTGCTACTCATCGACAGAGGAAGCCGGGAAAACGAGGTAAGAGCCGAGCTTGACCTCATATGTAGCAAAGTAAAGCAAATGGGCAGCTATGCCTTTGTTGATTATTGTTTTTTGGAGGTTCTGCCCCCATTTATCGAAGAAAAGATGACAGACTGCCTAAAGACAGACATCGATTCGCTGACTATTGTGCCGTATTTTTTGTATCCTGGCAAGAAAGTAAAGGCTGCGGTAAACGAGGCAATAAAGTTCCAGTCCAAGACAGGCATAAAACTTTTGGTCACAAAGCCCATGAGCATGCACAAGACCATGGTCGACATTGTGGATTCAAAGATCCAAACAGTGCTTACAAAAAACAGCATCTCCCTGCCAAGAAACAAAATTGATGTTTTGGTGATAGGACATGGGAGTAAGGACCCAAACGCAAGACTCTCAATAAAATACGTAGTTGATAATTTATCACCGCAATACAGAAATGCAGACTATTGTTTTCTTGAAATCGAAGAGCCAAACATTCAACAAGGAATCGAAAAATGCGACAGAAACGAGCCGGAGCTGTTGGTGATCGTGTTTTATTTTTTGCATGAGGGGGCACATGTGAAAAGAGACATTTACGGCGATCTGAACCCGGCGCTTGAAAAATCCAGCCTCAAAAAAGTTCTGATAACTGAACACATCGGAACGGACGATAAAATGATTAATTTTATCATAGAAAGGGCAAAAGAGGTAGAAAATGCAAACTAGGAAGGGCCAGTCAATAGAAGACCAGAGCATGGAAATCATCGAGCGGGAGATAGGTGCGCACCCATATGTAGGATATGAATGGCAGATAGTAAGACGTGTTATTCACTCTACTGCAGACTTTGATTTTGCGCGACAAAACCAGATAATATTCCACAAAGATGCAGTCAGAGCAGGCCTTGAGGCACTAAAGTCGGGCAAGAACATCGTAGTCGACGTAAATGGAATCACAGGTCTGCTAAACAAACAGAACCTTGCGGATTTTAAAAACAATGTAATTTGCGACATTTCAAATCCAGAGGTGGTAAAAGAGGCGACGCGACTAAACAAGACACGCGCACAGACGGCCATGCGGATCAGATCAGACGATATGAATGGAGGCCTAGTCGTAATTGGAAACGCCCCAACTGCACTCCTGGAGGTGATTCAGATGGTAAGAGAAAAGGCTGCCAAGCCGGGCCTGATAATAGGCATGCCGGTAGGGTTTGTCTCCGCTGCCGAATCAAAGGAGGAGCTCCAGTCCCTAGACATTCCTTACATCACAAACAAGGGCAGAAAGGGCGGCACGCCAAGTGCTGCTGCCATAGTAAATGCACTTTACAAGATATTGCGAGAGTCACCTGCGTAGGTAGGCCGTACAGTTGTTGACAAAATTTCTTGCGTGTGTTCCGCGGTCAAAATAAAGGTGCATGTACGAGGCAAGCGTATTGTATTCTACAAGCCCGTCTTTTTTGTTCTTGATTCCAACGCCGATTGACAGATCATAGGCAAACCTGGAATCCTTTGGAATGGAGCGGAGCTCGGAATAATGAAACTCGTGGCCGAAGAGTTTTGCGCCTTTTTTTGCCATGGCACAGTTTGAGATGGCTCTTGCCTTTGTGTAGTTGAGTATCATCTTTTTTTCCATGCTTGTTTGCGCCTCAAAGAGCCCGACCATTGGATATTTTTTGTTTGCATAATCGATTGATTTTGTGAGATACATCAGCCCCCCGCACTCGCCGTAGATCGGCATGTTTTGTTCGGCAAGTTTTTTTATTGATTTTTTCATGGACTGGTTTTTTGCAAGTGGCTGCCCTAGGACCTCCGGAAAGCCGCCACCGATATACAGTCCTGAGCACTGCGGGGGGGATTTGTCTGAAATTGGACTGAAAAACTCTAGCTTTGCTCCGTTTCTGCGCAGTGCGTCAAAGTTGTCGTAATAATAAAAGTTAAAGGATCTGTCAAGCGCGACACCTATTGTTATTTTGGGTTTTTGGTGTTTTTCCTTGTCTGTTTGCACGAGTACCGGCGCTTTTTTTGCGATTGAGATTATTTTGTCGATGTCAAGATAGGCCGAAACTGTTTTTGTGATTTTTTTTATTTGTTGTTTTAGATCTGTCTGTTCTATTACCGGTATTAGCCCGAGGTGTCTTGATTCCAGAGAGATCTCTGGATTTTTTGGTATGCAGCCAAGAATCGGCATTCCTAGGGATTCGAGCGCTGCCTTGCACATTTGCTCGTGTTTTTTGCTTCCAAGCTTGTTGAGGATCAGTCCTGCGATTCTAGAGTTTCTGTGGAATTTCGTAAAACCCAGCGCGGTGGCTGCGATGGAGCGTGCAGTTCTGCTTGCATCAAGTACCAAAATCACCGGCGCCTCAAGAATACTTGCTATATGATGCGTGCTTGAAGAGTCGGATCCGCCTGAGAATCCGTCGTAAAATCCCATTACGCCCTCTATGACAGAGATATTGGAGGTAGCGTTTTTGACAAAGCTCTCCTTTACTGCCTTTTTTCCCATTATCCAGGAATCCAGATTCCTTGCGGGATTGCCAGAAACTGCCGAAAGATACGTAGGGTCAATGTAGTCAGGGCCGACCTTGAAGGGCTGAACGGAATACCCTTTGCTTTTCATTCCGTGAATAATAGAGCACGCAATGGATGTCTTTCCCACTCCGCTTGTGGCACCAGCAACAACTATTCTTGGAATCTTCAATTTTATTCACCTAGTCTTTGAAGCGGGTGGTATACCAATCTTTTTAGGTATTCGCCGACGATTTTGGATATGGCAGAGAACGGCCTAGTAATTGTTTACACCGGCAAGGGCAAAGGAAAGACGACCGCAGCCCTTGGAATGGCGCTGAGGGCAATAGGGCACGA
Source organism: uncultured Candidatus Nitrosotenuis sp. (assembly GCA_964542205.1). Classification (GTDB taxonomy): domain Archaea; phylum Thermoproteota; class Nitrososphaeria; order Nitrososphaerales; family Nitrosopumilaceae; genus Nitrosotenuis. The sequence continues at coordinate 2,560 of CAZITM010000067.1, read as the reverse complement.
TCATAAGATCTGCATGATTCAGTTCATCAAGGGATCGTGGCACTATGGGGAGATGAGCTCATCAAAAAGACTCGAGCCGGACTTTGAGCTGACTGCCGTAGGCAAGGGCTTTGTCGGCATACTAGACGACAAGACTCCAAAAGAGATGCATGAAAAAATTGCCCAAGAGGCAATACAAATTAGCAGAGAGAAGATCCTCTCAGAAAAATACGACATTGTTATTTTAGACGAGGTAAACTATGCAGTCAATCTCGGACTGGTCGACATCCAACAGGTTCTTGATTTGATAAGGATCAAACCACAAAAGGTTAGCTTGGTGCTGACTGGAAATCATGCAAGACAACAGGTAATTGACGCTGCGGATTTGGTGACGGAGATGAAGGAGATAAAGCATCCGTTTCAACGCGGTATACGGGCAAAAAAAGGCATTGATTTTTGAGCAACAACATTAAATTATGTTGCTCGGGCCAAAGCTGCGTTGGCCACTGAATCACAAGAGCTGCCGGAAATCGGAGAGATCGTACTTGCAACCATAACGAAGCTTACCGACCATGGGGCATACGTGACGCTTGATGAATATAACAACATGCAGGGTTTTTTGCATGTATCAGAGATAGCGCCTGGCTGGGTTCGCTCCGTAAGCAAGTTTGTCAGAGAAGGCGAAAAAAAGGTTCTTCTAGTCAAAAAAGTAAACCCAAACAGATCCGAAATCGACCTGTCGCTAAAACAGGTCTCAAAGGAACAGCAAAAGAAAAAGCTCCTCGAGGTAAAAAGAATCGAAAAAGGCAAGACGCTCTTGCAGGCAGTCAAGGACGCAGCAGCACTCTCTGACAAAGAACTTGAAAAGCTCGAAGACTCGATTTTTTCAAAATATGACTTTGCATATGATGCATTCTTGGATGTGGTGACAAAGGGCATTTCAGTCCTTGATGAGCTAAAGCTACCAAAAAAAATTCTGTCTGCAATCGAAGAGGCCAGCTCAAAGATAAAGCCCCCGTCCGTCGAGATACGTGGAATATGCGAGATTACCTGCAATCAGTCAAACGGAATCGATGTGATAAAGAACGCAATTTTAGACTCGATTGGAGACCAGTCTGCAAATATTTCTGTGACATACATTGGGGCACCTAAATACAGGATCACCGTCAAGGGCCAAGACTTTAAGACCGCGGAAAAAATGCTAAAGCCGGTACTGGATAAAATTCAAAAGACCATAGAAAAAAGCAACGGCACGTTTAGTTTTGTGCGAGAAGAATCCAAAAAAACGCGAGAGGGGTAGCCTTTGAGGTTTCAGCTTCGCAAATGTCCAGAGTGCAAGAGATACACGCTAAAGGAGCAATGCCCAAAATGCGATTCCAAAACAGTCACTGCGCACCCTGCCAAGTTCTCACCTGATGACAAATATGCGCGTTATCGAATAATGGACAAGTTCAAAAAAGAAGGCTAGGGCGAAGAAATAGTTATGCTTTTGATCCGTGCCATCTCTGGATCCACTGGCTGATCATTTAGGTTTGTTTTGAGGGCGCCTATTTTATCTACGACGTCTTTTCCTTCAATTACCTCGCCAAATATTGTATACTGGCCATCAAGCCATGGAGCATCGCCAAGAACTATGAAGAACTGAGAACCTGCGCTGTTGATGTCTTGGCCCCGTGCCATCGAGACCACATATTTGGTGTGTTTTAGGTTGCTTAACTCGGCGTCAATAGAGTATCCAGGTCCCCCCGTTCCCCATGTTCCTGGGGGAGAATCAATTGTGTTTGGATCGCCACCCTGTATGACAAACCCAGGCACTATTCTATGGAACAGGGTTCCATCGTAAAACTTGGAATTTGCCAGCTTTGCAAAGTTTTCAACCGTTTTTGGCGCGATATCTGGATTTAGTGCGATGACAATGTTGCCAAAGTTTGTCGAAATTGTTGCGAGTTGGCCTTTCGTGGTTGGTGTGGTGTCGCTTTTACTGGTCGTAGCTGGCGTTATGGTATCTTGTGGCCTGTATTCCTTGTTTACTTCGTATATCAGGACGCCGTTTATTGGGCCTGCATCGGCTCTCAGAAAGCCAGACGACATGTAAGCCAGTTTTAGTGGGCCGTTGCCGTCCTCTGGGAATTTGATGTCATCGACATATACAGGTGTGAATCCTGATACATATGCATCTGCTTGCTTCTGGTTTACCAGATCGACATATGCAAAAGTAGTAAATGGAATCATTTTACCAAGCATGGTCTCGTTCCAAAATTCAGGTGTTGCGCTGATGCCGTCACCATAAAGATATTTCTCCACAGGGAATCCGCCAATTCGCATAAACCATTGTTTTTTGCTTTCGTCGCCTCCTCCCTGAACCAGGTATAATGGAGGGTCTTCGGCGTTTATTCGCTGGGCTGCCACGTAAATCAAGACATAATCGGCGTCCATTTCTTTTAGAGCAAGCCAAGACTCGTCTGGCGAGCTCAAGAGCATTTGTGCTATCTTTTTAATTGTGTGATCAATCAGAGTGGCATTATCGGCAAGGGAGCGCCTTTCACCGAGCGTTGTGATCCAGTAGCCATAATCCCACCAT
>CAZITM010000066.1:0-7248 GCA_964542205.1 uncultured Candidatus Nitrosotenuis sp. | reverse complement strand
GCGCACACAAACGAGGTAAGCGTCGCAATGAAAATACTCCAGAACAGACCTCAAGTTGAAGTGCTTGATTCTCACAACATTGACGATATACTAGCAAGTGTCATTACGATATCAAAAAGAGTTGGTAGAGACAAACAAGGACTGAAATTAGTCGATTCGCTTCAGAAGCGAATTGATTTCATAAAAAGTATACAACCACACAAAAAACCCAGGGTTTTGTGCATAGAGTGGGTTGAGCCTTTCTTTACGTCTGGGCATTGGGTTCCGCAGATGGTAGAGATCGCAGGCGGTGTCAACTTGGTTAGCTCCGAAGGCGAGCATTCTAGAAAAATGACTATCGATGAAATCGAATCTGCAGATCCAGACATCATAGTTATGATGCCATGCGGCTTTGACACAAAACGAACCGTCAATGAATGCGTCTCATCGCTTGGGAGCAACCAAAAATGGAGTGTGCTTGGCGCAGTAAAAAGCGACAATGTTTATGCCGTTGATGCAAACTCGTATTTTAGCAAGCCAAGTATTCGTGCCATTACTGGAATAGAAATTCTTGCAAAAATAATCCATCCAGACGAGTTTTCAGATCTTGTCGTTCCGGACGGTTCGTATACAAAAATAAAATTCTAGCCAGAGCCTGACTCATCTAGGTCGTCTTCGTTGAGAGTTTTTTTGGTTGGCCTTGTAGGCACAAACAATACCGTCATGGTTTTTGCTTAGTTGGGCAACTAATAGAAAAAATGGAGAAAAAAAGCTCACACTATGATTTGGGAATTGAACCAATTAGCAAATTCCCCGATGGCCAGTAGTCCTAAAAGACGTGGAACATTTGTTTTGGATTTAAGACCAAACTCATGATTGGGCTCAGAAGAGCTGCGCGCACTGTTATATTATGCAAGACTGCCGATCAGGCATGATACACAAAGTGAACCACCACTGGACAAGTCCGGTAGCCTCTTCCTGCTTCAGCGACCGAGCTTCTGATCTCTGCAGGCGTGAATTCCCGTAGTTCCTACGGTACTCTGTCCGGCCCAATCCTGTTTCGGCTTTACGTGATCTCAGGTACAGGCCTGTATCGTGGTCACGACGTTCTTCCACTTTGCCTAGCTCTGACATTACAGATTCTTTTGCATTTGTAGAATTTAGCAATTTTGTATACCTCACAGCTAACCAATTGTTAATGGCGATTCATCCCCCGGACAAGTCAGGAGGTTTTCTTGCCATAGTTTGATAAATGAAAGGAGTCAAGTGTTTTCATCTTTTTCAGTTTTGTTTTCAAGAGGATAGCGTCGCAAAATTACAAACAGCATGTTTAATAGCGCATGGAAAACTTACAAGTATGGCAACAAAATCAAAGAAGTCATCAGCTTCTAAATCAAAAACCAAGAAAAAATCAAAGTGACCCTAATAAGGTCTGTTTCTTTTTTCCGGCAAAAGAGGACTTGAAATCGTTTTCTTTGAAATCGTGGGCTTGCGCTTTGAGACACTTATTGCAGCACACCGATCTGCCGGTTTTGTCTCAAAAGACGCAGATGTTGCTTGTTACAGCCTGAGGACGTTTGTCTGTACGACATGACATGGTGAGGTGTTTCCACATGTACTGACGACTTGTCATTGCCAAGGGTTAATAGTAGTAAAGACGGTAAAGTGCGTTGTCAAAAGAACATCAAGACCATAAATCTCTGATCAAACACCTAATCGATCACTTTTTGTCACTCGGTCTCGAGGTACAGTATGCAGATTACGAAGGATATCAGAAACCATTTACCATTAACAGGCATGCCCCAGACATCATTGCGTTTGATCGGGCAAAACAACTTGGATACATAGGCGAAGCAAAGACGCGCTCTGAACTAGTAGCGAGGACGACGAAAGAACAACTAACTGATTTTTCCAAACGACTCATGAAATCAGGCAACTCAGAACGAACAAGGCTGCCGTTCTTTATCGCGGTTCCACAGGATTGCAATCCGAAAATGACTCAGACATTAAAAGAGTTGCATCTAGACTCTAGAGACAACATACACATAATAGGTTTCTAGTCCCATTGGCATCGATCATAACGGCGGCATTTGATTTGTAAATGGTTGTTCACACACATAACCCAGACAGAAACTGTAGACGGTGCAGAGGTATGATGGTGACGGATGGCTCCACCGGTGAAAGATTCTGCACCCACTGTGGATATGTCATTGAAGAACTAATTGAGGATTCAAGACCTGAGCGTAACCTGTCAAAGGACGAGCGTGATGACAGGTCACGGGTTGGTGTACCTACATCACTTGCAATTCACGACATGGGTCTTGCTACCGTTATTGGTACGCTAAACAAGGATGCAACCGGAAAGCCATTGTCTGCGTACGCCAAGCACGAGATGAAGCGACTAAGAACGTGGGACAATCGAAGCCAGATGAACGAGCACTCAGACAAGAATCTAAGACATGCGTTTATCCAGCTAAATAAGCTAAAAGACAAACTTGCACTTTCTGATGCAGTTGTAGAAAAGGCAGCATATATCTACCGAAAGGCTCTATCAAAGAGCCTTGTCAGAGGCAGATCAATTGAAGGAGTCCTTGCTGCCGCAGTCTATGCCGCATGCCGAGATGTTGAAACACCCAGAACTCTCAATGATGTATCGGATGCAATCAACATAAAAAGAAAGGATCTGTCAAAAAACTATCGACTGCTCATAAGCGAGCTGGAGCTCAGAATGCCTGTTGTCAGCTCCATAACATGCATGTCCAAAATAGCAAGTAAAGTTGGTTTGAATGAAAAAGTAAAACGACATGCACTTGAAATTTTGAAGGATGCAAATAACAGAAGAATCACTGACGGAAAGGATCCCATGGGAATGGCAGCCTCTGCACTTTACATCTCATGTCTTAGGTACAATGCAGATATAACACAAAAAGACATTGCAATAGCAGCTGGAGTAACTGAGGTTACCATACGTAACAGGTACAAGGATTTGAAAAAACTGATCGTGTTATAAGATGACAAACAGGCAAAGCCTTTTTGAAAAACTTGATGTGCATGTCTTATCTTATCTTATCTTGCAGTGATCAGATAGTGATCTTGTAGTAGTGTAGATCACATAACCGAGCAATCCAATCGACGCCAGCCTTAGCGGAATCTCATACGTAGTCAAAAAGGCAGTGGCTATTCCACCAGCAGTACCAAATGTCGAAATCACCGTAAACCCCACAGGGCCGCAGCTGCACGCGCCTGCCGATGCGCCGACAAGTGAACCAACGAGTCCGCTGCGGACGTGCTTTGCCTTGCGTAATGTAGCTATGAGATAGACGTTCATAGGTATTGCAAGCGCCGAGAGGGCAGAGACTGCCACTAGTAACACAAACCCCGCGATCCGGTCAGACGGCACATGAAACACAAAGTATGGCTCAAAGAAGACATATTCGGACAGCGAAGAAAGCAAAAGTAGCAACCCTACAAAAATTGCGATCGCAGGGACTGCATACCTAAAATTTGAAAATACTACCTGCACGGCATTTGCCAATTTTTAGCTGAGAGTTTAGACGAGTTAAAAAGATTGTCAGCTCAGGTTCTGTTTAGAAGTAATGTATCTTCATGTGATTTTGCCACAAGACCTCGTAAGGCGTCACATAGCCGCAGTGGGCGCACGCAAACATCGAGTCTGCAGGCTTTGCTTTCTCTGCAGGTCTTTCATGGAGTGACTTTATCAAGATGACGTCATCTTTTGGTAGGACACCATAATTTGCAGTCTCACCAATTGAGGCAAAGAACTCTTTTACTGCCTTGGCTACCATTTGTAAGTCCAAGCACTCGCCACCTATTGGGGACAGCATGAACTCGTGCAGCTTTATGGATGGGATTGCCCCTACCCAGTCCGATACGAACACCGCAAGCTCGTATTTGAGGTGTTCTGCTTCCCTGCAGTCCACTGTGAACATGTTCTAAATCAGAACGAGACGTATTTTTAGATGTGTTGTTGCCAGCTTCCTGAACTTAAGTATTGCTGATAAATCCTGTCAAATCGCTAAATATGAAAAAAGAGTCCTTGTCATCTATGGCAAGGAACATTGCGTTGTGTGCGTGTGTATTGAGCATTTTTGTGCTTTTTACCACATACACACAAAGCTACGCAAGTGACGGCGCTGAGATCAAGGCAACAGACAAGATAAAGAACAATCCCGTGATGATGCAGATGCTCAAAAAAATAGAGCAGTCAAAAAAAATCCTAGCTGAAATGCAAGAAAAGAAAAGGACGGCGGATGAAAATGCGCAGAAGATTCAGGAAACTAGAAAGGCGGTGCAGGCAAAGATCAACGAGGAATTGGACAGGATGAAGAAAGACACTGAGCCATACAGCCCACAGAGCGCCTTTGCGAGGTTTGTTTCAAAGAAACCAACAGAACTGCAAAACGTCTATTGGTCCATGTTCAACTATCAAAACGAGAAGATAAAATCCGCGCAAGATGCACGCGATAAGATCCTCGCAGATGGAGGGAAAAGACATGATGCATGGGATGCGTACTACAAAAACGCCGCAACCAAAAGGGCCAAGATAATCGAGCTTACCAAAGAGTACAACATCAAATACGCAAACGCAGACGCCTCAGTCCAGAACTCTTTTGATGAGAAAGGCAAGCTGCCAAGAACAGAGTAATGCTCAGGCATCAGAACACCTTCCCAGATATCTTGTGATTCAAGTACATTTTAAAGAGTACGAGCGAGCCAAGGACGATAAATGCAGACAGCAAAAAAGTCGCAACATAGTGCAATGACTCTGTCACAAAACCCGTAGTAATGGCGCCTCCAAAGACTCCCAATCCCACCATAGAGCTATTCACGCCAAGATATCTTCCCTCAAAACCCTTTGGTATTGTCTTGAAGAGGAGGACTGAGTTTGCTGTGCTGTAGACAGAAAAACCAATCACCATCAGACACATAGAAAGAATGGTGAAGATGAGCGAGTATATGCCGACAAAGGCACTTATTAGAAATCCTGCAATTAAAATTCCACAGATTCTCGGTACGTATGACACCATTGTTGAACGCTCCTCACCCATTTTTGCAATCATCTTTGGAGCTGCAAAGAATATTCCGGCCATTGTGCAGGTCTGTACCAGATACAGTGAAAATACAGTCGAGTCTGTCAGCCCCAGGCTTTTGAGAAACGGCGTCAACGCCGTAAAGTAGATGTTGCTTCCAAAATAAAATAAAAAGTTCGTCAGAAACAGAAATCCTATTTCGTGCGATACCTTGCCTTTCAGTATTGTGATGATGTGTTTGTAGTCGTATATTTCAGGCATCCTTGGGAAGATAAAGTGATGGTGCAGCCTAAAATGGCTAAATACATAATGGATTCCTTGGATGGACTGCGCTATTGCGCTTCGTTCTATATGAAAATGAGTTCTTGTTATCTGGAGGCTTAATGCGAACGCTATTGCCGTAAATGCCGCACATATTGCAAAGTATTGCCTGCTGTCAAAGTAGATACTCCAGACAGCTCCAATCAGCATAGCCCCAATGCTTCCAAATGTCGATAGGATCGATGTACGGGCAAAGAGCCGGCTCCACTGATTGTTTGGGCTAGTCTCCATGACAAGCATCTGTGTCACCTGGCTTCGTGCAACCAAAAAGAATCCCGACAGGGGAGAAATCACGTATATTGGTTCTATTTGTGTGGTATAGTATAACCAGACGCTACTAAGAAAAACCACTGAAAATGACACCAAGAGAACCGATTTTTTTGCATGATACTTGTCCAGTACCTTGCCCCAAAAGATCGAGCCGAGTGCAGCAGCACCATAATGAATAGCCACAAGTGCCGAGACTTCGCTTATTCCACCACCTAGAAATATTACGAACAGTGGAATAGCTGTGTGCAGTCCTTCTGCTGCTATGTTGATTGGGAGGATGAACCAGATCCATCTTTTGTTAATCGGTTCCAACTTCACAATATGGCAAAGACTCACACTAATTTATGACGTATTGAAGATTCTTGTACAGATTTGTCGAATTTGAGTTAATTTGCTCCCATGTCTAGCGATTCGCCAAGATCAGCAGTATAGTCTTTCCCCTCTGTCTCCCCGGGTTCGGCTTCGTCCTCATCCACGGTTTCTTCTTCTGTAACGGCATCATCTTGCGGCCCTACCGATATCGTTTCTTCCATAGCTGTGTATAGAGTTGGGTCATAGAATGCGAGCCATCCGCGGCTGATCAAGGCATCAAAGCTTGATTCTTCGACGCACGTTGGTCTAGAGTTGCTTGCCTTGAAGATCAATACTTGCGATTGGCCGCATTGGATTTCATCTGGATTCACCCCGGATGCCAGTTGCGTTAGCGGCGAGTCCAGCGATTCTTCTGGCGTTTCTGTCATTGCTTCTTCGATAACTTGCTCGTCGGGTTTTTCTATCACTTCTTTTACCTCTGGCGGGATCACGGTTCTTGCCTCAAGATCTGCTACTTTTTTCTGCAGTTCAAGCACTGCTTTGCACAACAATGCATCAAGGTCGGTTCCTTCCGTTTTTGCGCACTTGTCTTCAAGCGTCTCTGCCTGTTCGACATCATCTTCTGCAGATACATTTTGGTATAATGTGTTAGTAAGAAATGCAAAAATCGATAACAACGCAAAAACTATGATTTTTGCACGCAATGTTTTGGTAGGCAAAGATTATTTATTTAAAGATGATCTGGTCGTCATTAGATCGCAAAGATCAGAGTTGATCTTTTGGCAAGATTTGATTCCAATACAAGTTGCGATCAAAAAATAGTTTATGATTTCCTATCAGGTCAGAGTGCCGAGACGTTGACACTTTCTTTGAGCTCGACAGAGTAATCTTGTGGCTGTGTTTCTTCATCCTCTGTTTCTGTCCCATCTTCTACTGCTTCATCTTCCATAACTTCTTCTTCATTCAGTTCCGTCTCCGCCTCCACTTCTTCTTCCATTTCTTCTTCAGTTTCTTCCTCTGCTTCTTCGAGATGTTTTGCCTTGTATTCGTCTTGCATCTTCATCAAGTCTTCATGAGACGGGTCGTGGGTTGCAACCCAACCGCGTGCGGCTAGAACGTCAAAACTCGATTCATTGATGCAAGCAGGTCTCCAGTTGCTTGCCTTAAAGACAAGTTTTTGTCCGGTTTTGCATTTGATTTCATGCGGTTCTGTTCCTGTCAGCATTTGTTTTAGTGGCGAGTCGACTAGTTCTTCTTCGGTTTCTTCCATGGTGTCTTCCTCGGTCATTTCTTCGTCAGACAGTTCTTCTTCGAT
>CAZITM010000065.1:0-7943 GCA_964542205.1 uncultured Candidatus Nitrosotenuis sp. | reverse complement strand
GTGGCTGTGGTAGCCATATCTGCATCCGGCGTCATGGCGCCAGGACCGCTTTTTGTTACAACAGTATCTAATGCAATCAGACATGGCAGGCTTGCCGGCCTTAAGATAGCAGTTGGGCACACAATAGTCGAGTTTCCTTTGGTATTCGCAATAGGTCTTGGCGTACTTTCGCTTGAGGCCATGGCGGAGTTTAGGATCACAGCATCAATACTTGGGGCGCTGAGCGTTTTTGTGTTTGCAGGCCTTCAGATCCGCTCAATATTCAGACAGAACACTGCCGTCAGAGAATCCAGATATAGCTCTTTTGCGGCAGGGTTTTTCCTGACAGGCCTCAACCCGTTCTTTTTGGCGTGGTGGTTTACGATTGGAATTAAGCTGATATCGGATGCGTTGCTTTTGTGGTCGTATGTCGGAATATTGATGATGTTTGGGATGCACATATGGATGGATTATGCGTGGCTGTTTTTTGTGTCAACCGTCTCGGCAAAAGGCACAAAATTTCTCTCAAACAAGAAATACAGGATTTGCGTGCTTGCATTAAATTTGGCCTTGGTTTACTTTGGAATCTCGTTTATCCTTGAAGCAATCTAACCGCAGTCAGGCGTCTCAAATCCAGACTTGCATTCGGCATTGAGCCGGTCGATTTTTTCCGCAATCGAGATGCACATGTTAGGATCGTACGTCCTTTCGTATTCTACTATTTCGTCTATGATTGTAAACTGTTTTGCTGTACAAGAATTAAAGTTCTGAAATAACACTAGTGACGAAATCAGGATTATTCCCACAACCACTGAGACTTTAAAATAATTATGCCTTTGCAATGTCAATTTCTATGGTAGATACGTTTCGAGTCTTTCCGTCTTGCGACAAGAGCGAGTCGGAGGCTATCCGAACGTCCTTTATCGTGTAGCCCACAGTGTTCATTCGTTTTATTATCATTTGAGAGACATCAACTGCTTGTGTTATTCGTTGACCCCTCGCCTTTATCGTAACAACTGGTTGAGTAGAAAGCTGGGTGAGTGTAGCAGTAACATAGGTCATTATGGGTTTTGTGCCAACAAAAATTACGTCGCGGGTTCTTTTGGAGCCTTCCTCGTCGGTCGTGGTTTTTTCAGCACTTGGTGTTTGTTCTTGGATAGTAGATGTGTCGGGTGGTGCTTCTTTGAGTTTTTGAGATTCAGCAAATATCTCTTCGGCATCTGTCGGCTTGTTTTGCTCACTCATCGTACTGACCTAGTAATGGTTTTGCCAATTTGCTTTTATTTTAAGGTTTGATGTTTTGACTTTTCTAAATAATCCTGTATCGTCCTTTCAATTTCGTCTGGGCTTTGACAATTTTTGACGCTTTCCACTATCTCTTTTTCTTCGATTTCATAGCAATTTAGGAATTCCTGGTCGTCTTTGAATACAAGAATGACCTTTTCGTTTTGGAGGCAATAATACATTTTTTCCTTTTCCATCAGCTCAGGAATTATTTTGACGCCGTTTTTGTCAGGCACAAGTGGGTACGACACGAGTTTTTACGCCCGCCATCGTATTTATTTCGATATTGTAATAAGGATTTTTTGCCAAATAATGTTGTGAGTGGGAGAGTAATATTTCACATTGACTTTGACTATTTTTTTGCTCAGTGCGAGGAAATCAGAAACCAGTCACTAAAGACAAGCCCAGTTTGCGTATGTATTTTTTCCGATAGGGGTGGTGACAGCGGGGCAATAGCAACTGCCAACTATATCGCAAGAAAATATGGAGTAAGATCTGGCATGCCAATAAAGTTTGCAAAATCAAGGCTGCGTGATGTTCCTAGCGCGGCATTTTTGCCGGCCGATTTTGAGTATTATTCTGATATTTCACAAAAATCCATGGAGATAATCAAAAACTATGCGGATGTTTTCGAGTATGTCGGAAAAGACGAGGCGTATTTGGATGTCACAAAAAAAACAAATGGTAACTTCCAGACGGCAAGCCATCTTGCGCAACAGCTCAAAAACCAGATTCGGGCCGAAGTCAGAATGACTTGCTCTATCGGGATCTCTAAAAACAAGCTCGTATCAAAAATTGCGTCAGGCTTCAAAAAACCGGACGGACTCACTATAGTCGAGCCACAAAAAACCGATGCATTTTTGGACTCACTAAAGGTTGGCGACATACCGGGGATCGGCAAGGTAACTCAGGACAAGTTCGCAGAAATGAACATCAGAACAGTTGAAGATCTGAGAAAGGTCGATGTCTTTACACTAAACAAAATGTTTGGCCGCAAGATCTCGTCTTACATTTACAATGCTGCAAGGGGGATAGACGACGATCCTGTAGCAGAAAGGCAGCCAACCATCCAATTCTCAAGAATAATTACCCTAAAGAAGGATTCAAAGGACATGGAGTTTTTGATGGAGGCATTAGATGAGATATGCGCAGACTTGCATCAGACAACGCTAAAGCACAAAAAGATGTTTCGTTCTGTAGGAATCCAGTTTGTCCATTCCGATCTGTCAAGCAAGACAAAATCAAGAATGCTCAAAAACCCGACTGCTAGCCTAGAGGAGCTCAAAAAGACTTCGGCCCTGCTCTTGCGGGAGGCACTGTCTGAACAAAAACTCGACGTGCGGAGGTTAGGAGTCAAGGTCTCTGAGCTGTCTGACTTTGAAGGACAGAGCTCAATTACTAACTTTTTTTAGGCGCCCAGTTTTTTGATTCGCTTTGTCTCTATTGCCGTGACTGCAAAAAGATACGCAAAGAGCCACGGCAAAAACATTATCTCGCCGGCTATTCCGTGAAATTCCTCAAACTCTGTCGGGTTTGCAGATACCTTCAGGACAAAAAGAGACAGTGAGAATACTCTGACCATGTTTACGCCGATTGTTCCTGCGATTCCAAGTGCAAAATATGCTGCCTTGCGCTTTTTTGGTATGTTCATCTTTAACAAAAATGCCATCATTACGAGCGAGTAGATTATCACACTATGGACGCCGGCGGAAGGCCAAAAAACCTGGAGTGCCATCGAGCCGTGCTCGCCTCTAAGAAACATCAGGTTGTCCCGAGCAATAGCAAAGCCAAGATCAAAAGTATTGATTATCCATACGTTTGTCTTTACTAGATACGGTACCACATACTGGAGTGGTCCGAGAGTATCATATGGAAAGAATGCGTCAAGTGACAAAATAATGGCACTTCCACACAAAAAGATTGGTCCCGCGGGAGCGATTCTAATCCATTTTTTTCCAAACAGGATACTTACTGCAGCGATTACAAACGCACCAAGCACTACAAAGTCCCACATCCACGTCCAAGAATACACTAGATTGACATTGTACCTGGTTGCGCTGTTTATGATATAGTCCCTTAGCCCATATTCCAGCGATACCAGATACGCGATCACGGCAGCCGCAAGTGGAACTAGTAACAGCATTCTTTTTTGCGAAATTGCAATCTTTAGTCCCACCAGTTCGGCCACAACGAATGCCATCGCAAACAAAAACCCCCCGCGCCCCTGATTCCAGCTCAGGCTAAACGAGTCAGGATATGCAACAAGTGCGAATAGTACGGGGCTGACAATTATCAGAGTCGCAATAAGCAGGTTTCTGTCTTGCATTACTGGGCTGAGAATTTAAAATGGATAAAAACTAAGAGGATTATTTCTTTTTGATCGTGAGTGTTTTTTGGATCTCGCTCATCGAATTGATGAATTTCTGTTTTGCCTCGTATTCGTTTGTGACTTTGACTACTATCTCAGACGAGGAAAGCATCACGTCCTTTACCACAAGCGGTGCACTCAGTCCCAAGAGCTCACTTAGAAACTCAAAGAGGTTGTGGAACTTGGTTGCGTTACGATACTGGAATAAGACGCGCCCATCCTTGAATGTGGGTTTTGGGTCAAGAGGTATTACAAGATCAGGAGACGTCATGTCGTTTATGAATTTGGCAGTGTCTGCTTTTACTGCTGCGGAGAGCTCATCTCGCTTTGCCTCCAAGTTTGCCTTTGTCTTTTCTAGATTTTCTTGCTGGTCGTCGTATGGGGCACCTATCATTTTTGCAAATGTCGATTCGGTTGGGCGTTTTAGTGGAAGCTCATGCAGCCTCATGTTCACTATTTTCAGCTCTTCTTCGATCTGCGCTAGGTAGTTACGGTTTGTCTTGATCTGTCGCGCAAGTTCCTCGAGATTGGTAAAATCAACCATGCACACCACTAGCTGAATTGATGTACTACGTCCATCAGAGACTGCTTAAAGTCCTCGGTCGTCAAGCCCCACTTGCCGTACTCATCTTTGTAGGCATCCCATGACTCTTCCGCCTCCCTTGCAATCTCTAGAATCTTTGGACCTATTGCCTTTGTGTTGACAAGAATGGTTACGTTTGCTTGTTCTCGCTCCATGATTGGAATCTTGACAAATATCATTCTAGAGTCTTCGATGTTGAATCGGTCTTTGATTACTCGCTTTAGTGTCTCTCGTTCCTTGACATCAAAGTCACCTTTAACTTTGACTAGTGCACAGCAGGAATCGCGTGGACCACCGTAGTTGCGAACATCGTTTTCGTCTATATCAAAGAGTAGTGCATCTTGTTTTTTGTTGAGGTTTTCAATGATTGCATCCATGGTGTTGTTCTTGTTCATGCCAGGAATCTGGTTTAGGTTCCACTGGTCTTCCTCTGGCAGGACTGGGATTGCCCAGGGAATTGCCATTTTTGGCCTCTTTGTCGCAAGCCACGTCCTATAGTTGGACATGTCCCATTCCGTCTCTCGCGCAAAAGACGAGATAAACATCGAGATTGCATTTGCGGCTATCAGGTTCATTCCCTTGTAGTCCTTCCACCCCACTTCGTGTTCTTTTGGCAGATCATCTATAATTGATGGAATTTTTTGTACGCGCTTTTCGTATTTGTGGGAAAGCTCGCGCAGTCGCTTGTTTGAGAACAAGATAGAGCAGTCAGAATACTTTATTTGATATTCTAGGTTCATCACGATGTTGATTGCGGCTGCCTCGAAAATGACCGGATCCCAACCAAACTCTGGCAGCAATCCGAGTGTTGCTATAGTCGCGTGTTCTTTGATATTGCTTCTGATGAATTCTATAAATGAGCATGCAAATGAGCTTCCGGTTCCTCCTCCCATTGCAAACGGAACCGTATAGCCACGTACTGGCTCTGGTGAAAGCGCCGAGAGTTGTTTTGTAAAGTCCCATTTTTGTGTGACTTCGTTTTTGAATCTAGAGCGCCCCTCTGCCCAGTTTCTTGCGGCTCCACCTGCGCCGTGGATTACGTGTTTGTCGCGTAACGCAAAAAGATCTGGATACGACTGTAAAATCAAATTTGCCGCCCTAGGATCCAAATCCACAAGAAGCGCCCTTGGAATAAGCGGTGCTTCACCGCCGGTGTATGCGCCTGGAAACCTTAGGATCGTACTGCCATAACGTTTTAAAATTCTTGATTCGTCTTTAGAATCCTTTAGGATCGGTTTTAGCGGGTCTGCGCCAACATCTAAGAGTAGTCTTCGATACGACTCTGCCCCAAGCCCTATTCCACAGTGACCAAAACAGGTCATCAAGACAGGTGCGGGCGGTAGTGGTGCCGGTGTCTGTGCCATAACTAGCTCACTCCTTTTCCGACTTTAACTTGAGCGCGCAACAAAAATCGAGTTGCTGCTTGATCGGAATAGACACACGCCTGATTCATGCCTAGAATATCGCAATTCTGAATTTAACCATTAAGTATAATTGATCTGACTGATTTCGCATTGCCTATATAGATTCCATCTTGCCAATCTATAATTCAAAAAAACGGTTTTCAGACAGACTTTTTATAACAAAAAGAATTTTTTAATCTGTGCAGCTTTTAGGTAGACTAGAAATAAAATCACGGAAGAAAATAATCGAGTTTCTAAACAGAGAACATGTCGGAAGGATTTGCTCAATTGACAAAGACGGTTTCCCTCAGATAATTCCGATGAATTTTGTTTTCCTAAATGATGCAATTTATATGCATTCCCATACGCGCGGTGAAAAACTAGACAACATCAGAAACAACAGCAAGGTCGGGTTTGAAGTAGACAGGGAGTTGGAGTTCCTGCCATCATATTTTACGCACCCAACCGACGCGTCCCAGGCAGACACGTTATACATTTCAGTGGTAATCAAGGGAACCGGAATTATCGTAAATGACAGATCCGAAAAGACGCTTGCGCTAAACGGCCTCATGGAAAAATACCAGCCAGAGGGAGGATATGAAAGAATCACACCAGACATGAGGGTAGTAGACGAGGTTGCAATAATCAAAGTCATGCCAAATACAATGCGTGGCAAGTACAAGATCGGCCAGCACCTAGACAAAGCAATCAGAAAGGAACTTGCAAAAAAAATTCTCGAACGAAACTCGCCTACTGCGACAGAAACCCTCAGAATCATGGGGTTTGAGATTTCTGGCAGAGAGCCAAAAATGATCGACGATCCTCTCTGGTAGGTGCAAAGTCTTCAATGTCAACACCCGCATTGCTTTAAATTTCGATGCGTTGGATTCTTGATCTGTTGCAACAAGTACAGACGTTTCAGCTGGTATCAGAGTTTTTACCGACAGGCGACCAGCCTCAGGCAATCGAAAAGCTCGTCCAAGGCGTGCTGAAAAACAAAGTACAAACGCTGCTTGGCGTGACTGGAAGCGGCAAGACATTTACAATTGCAAATGTCATTGCAAGGACTGGTAAAAACACCCTTGTGATTTCCCACAACAAGACGCTTGCTGCCCAGCTTTATTCAGAGCTAAAACAATTCTTTCCCAAAAACAATGTCGGATATTTTGTCAGCTATTATGATTACTACCAACCAGAAAGCTACCTGCCGCAGACAGACACCTACATAGAAAAAGACACTGAAATCAACGAAAAAATAGAAAAGATGAGGCTGGAGGCAACGGCGATGCTTCTTTCCGGCGAGCCGACAATAATTGTTGCAACCGTTTCGTGCATCTATTCGCTTGGTTCGCCAAAGGACTGGGCCGAGATGGCAACGACCATCACCATAGGCACCAGTCCTGGTAGAACGGAGATAATCAAAAAGTTTGTCGGCGCAAGGTATGAGCGCAATGATGTAGAGCCTTCCCCCGGCACGTTCCGCGTAAAAGGCGATACAATCGACATCATACCGGCATATTCTGATGACATAGTGAGGATTTCATTATTTGGCGACGAGGTCGAAAAAATTACTCTTTTGGACCATGTCTCTCTAAAAGAGAAAAGAAATCTAAGATCCATCAAAATATTTCCTGCAAAACACTATCTTGTGGCAAGCGATGTGCGTCAAAAGGCAGTAAAATCAATAAAAGAAGAGTTAAGGCAGCGGTTACCCCAGCTAAAGGAGCTTGAAAGGCAGAGGCTTGAGATGCGAACCAAGTTTGATCTAGAGATGATCGAAGAGCTTGGATATTGCTCAGGAATTGAGAATTATTCTAGGCATTTTGATGGAAGGCAACCAGGTCAAAAGGCGTTTTGCCTTTTGGATTTTTTTGGCAACGACTATCTGCTGGTAATAGATGAATCACACGTCACGCTGCCCCAGCTACATGGAATGTATGGAGGTGACTATACCAGGAAAAAAGCGCTAGTCGACTATGGGTTTCGTCTCCCAAGCGCATTTGATAACAGGCCATTAAAATTCGAGGAATTCGAAGATTATATCAAAAACTGCATCTTCGTTTCAGCAACCCCATCAGAATATGAGAGAAAAAAGTCTTTTCAGATTGCAGAACAGCTCGTCAGGCCCACGGGGCTCTTGGATCCGCAAATCGAGATAAGACCCACAAAAAACCAGATGGACGATTTGATCTCGGAAATAAAAAAGAGAACAGAGCACAACCAGCGAGTCCTAGTAACCACTCTTACCAAAAGAATGGCAGAAGACCTAGCAGAATACCTCTCAAAAAAAGAGCTTTACACTACTCCCAACATCCAAAAGGAAGAA
>CAZITM010000064.1:0-7946 GCA_964542205.1 uncultured Candidatus Nitrosotenuis sp. | reverse complement strand
GCCAGATCCTGCTCTGAATTTGGCAGTGATGGAATGGGAACGACCTTGATTTGGTACGATTCGGTGTATGGGGGCCCTACCTGGAGAGTAGTCTGAAATCGTTCCAGCCCAGGGCCTGCAACTGAAATGGTGTGATTGCCCTGGGTAGAGCCAGAAATCGGAAACTCTACTGCGTGGTTGAATCCAGAACCACGACTCAGTAAAACCTCGTTGCTTTCTGAAAGCGAAATAACACTTGGATGAACAAGGCCTGACGAGGTAACAGTAAGCTCCCTTCCATCCAATGGCACCGGCTCGACGCGATTTATCGAGCTTGTAATGACAACCGACGTTCCATTGGAATCAACATAGGTTCTTGTGTTTTTTGTCACATTCATGTTGTATAACCCGACTATGCCAAACGCCTTGGAGTCTGTTACGGAAGGATATGCCCACACAAAGGCGACATTAGGCCTCCTGTCTGATATCTCTTTTATCTTGTCCTTGCTCTCCACTTCTGCGAACCTAAAATTCTCATCTATCAGGACAGGCCCAACAACTACGCTTGTCTGGGCAGAGCCGAACCCCTCCACATTTGCTGTTATGACTGCAGAGCCGCGGCCTACTGAGACCAGAGTGCCCGAACCCACGCCGTCTACTAGCGGTATTCTTAGCACTGAATCGGAATGTTGCTTGATGTGAGCATTTTCACTGAATCTGACAGAGTCTAGGTTGTTTGATGACAAAAAAGCATGTACTACGTGTGGCGGCTTGAATGACCTGCCGTCTTTCTCTAGCCAGACATAAAAGTAAGCCCTCGAGTCTTCCAGCATTATGTCTGGTGCGACTCTGATTCGTACCGTGGCGTCGTCCTGAAGTCTTGATACCTGCGTCTGCCCAAGTTCTAGGCCGGGAGCACTGGCAAAAATCTTGCCCGAACCAATGATATGAGCAAAAAACCTGGAATAGTGCGAGCCTTGCTTGATCTGGACTTTGTCTTCTACTCTGATCATCGGAGTCGAGCTCAAAGTGACGTATGTGTCCTCTAGGACTGGTGCGGGGGTTCCCCTGGCATCCACTGATAAAACATATCCTATCATGCTGTCTGCTTTTGTGACATTTGCCGGCAGCAAAACTGAGAGTGCGGTTGGGACTGTGCTTGAGGAATAAACAGTCGCCTGCAATTTGGTCATCTTGCCTTCGACTAGCGCAAACACATCGGCAGTTCCCTCCCTCAATGCCGATATCCTGAACATGCCGTGGTTCTGGTATGGCAAAACCAAGGCCGATTCCGAAACGGAAAGAACTGACGGATCACTTGATGAAAGAACGACTGTCTGGCCAGACGACGACGCGGTGTCCAAAATCACCACCCCTTCGTATGTTTCTCCTGTGATCATCTTCTGAGGCACCCATAACGCGGCGTCTTCGGTCTGTCCATTTGCGTGTATGAAAAACAACGCAAAAAATATTGATATGAGAAATCTTTTTCTCACAAAACAAAAAACTCTGCAAGATATAAGCAGAAACTATCTGCGCTCAGAGATCTATTGATTCGTTGATGGCCGCCGTCGTAACGCTATCATGCCATCTTTTAAAGTAATCCTCATGGACTGTGTGTATTGGGATGAGGTTTTTTGCACGGGTTTGTTGAACGACGTGCTTTATCTGGTCTTTTGAGCCATGTCCGGAAACATGCGTGACATTCCAGTCTTCTTCCTTCTTTAAGAGGCCAAAATGAACCAGCCATCGCTTGATTCGTTCGTGGTCCAGCCTCATCTCCACATCGAACGGTTCTGTGGAGGAGCGGATGTATCTGGAATCTTCCTTTGGCCTTACGTCGATTAACTCCTGAAGCCTAAAGTCACTGCAATAAAACATAAAATCCGACTGTTTTGATGACACATCTCTATAATCAATAGAGTTCGGCATGTCGATGAATTCGCGCTCCCAAGTATCATAGTCGCCCAGTACCTGCTTGTCTGTCCAATAGCTCCTGTCCTTGTCTATTAGTCCCCATGACTTTCTTGGGACAAAGACCTTGATGGACTCGTCGTTAAGCTTTGGATACACACCCCGATAACTATGAGAGTCTTCAAACAACTTCAAAAGATACGCCTGCTTGAGATCCACTACCAGATATCGGCCTGTTTGCTTTGCTGCATTATAAAATGACAAAAGTCTGTCTAGGTCTCGTGTAGGGTATGAAACAACAACGAGGTTTTTTGTTGAATTCACCATGTCCTTGATGTCACTTTCCACCTCAAACTCTGTAGTTGATGTTGGCTCGTCCACCCTCGTCCCCTCGCACAAGATGTGATCAAGATCTGAAGATGCACACCTGTCGACAAATCTCTCCGTCTCCAGCTTCCTTCTTCCATGAAAACGTAAATCTGCGGTGTATCCAACTGAGCCCTTGGAGGTGTGTATTATAAATCCACATACGCCTGGTAGGGAGTGGTCCACCGGCACGGGTTCCACCTCGATTGAGCCGATATTGAATTTTTTGTAGGGCTCGATTATTCTTATGTCCCGCTCAAGTACCTGACGGTTTGTATCCTTGCTTGCCCTGCTCATCTCGCCCTTGTTGTTTTCATAAATCCTAAAGTTTTCCTTGTAAGTGATGTATTCGTCTCCGCTACCGGTTTCCTGGAGTCCCTGTAGGATTAGCCTTGTTGCCTCGGTACAGTAAATTGGTATCTCTGGTCTCAGATAATGAATGTAGGCTCCGTGGTCAATGTGAGCATGGGTTAAAAGAACGCCATGAATCTGGGTCTCTTCTTTGTGATCATCATCAAAGTTCATATGCCTTGAATAGTCTTTTCTGTAAATACCCCGCAGCCTTGGTAAAAGTCCAAACTCAAAGAGGTCGCCCATTCCGTTGAAACCCCTTGGCTGTAAAAACTCGGAAAAAAAGCCGTTTGCCTTTCCCATCTGCATACCAAAATCCAAGAAGACTCGGCTCCCTCGATCCTCAACTAGAAACTTGTTTCCGCCAATCTCGTTGATGCCGCCGTAAAAGGTAATCTTTGAGCTCACTGACTCTATAGGGGTACCAGCAGAAATAAACTGTCGTAAAAATATCGAATCTGGACTGTTTTATCCTTAAAGCCGGTTTTCCCTTACCTCGTGATGGCCAGCCCATACCTTGTTGTCGCAGTAGGAATGTTGACCCTCGTGGCACTTGCTGCAATATCTGTGACTTCCTCCAATCAGATGAACTGGTCTCTTACTGCGCAACAAGCTATGAAGATTCAGGCCGACAAGGCAAGCGAGGATCTAGCCATGGAAATCAAAAACAACACGCTGACAGTACAAAATAATGTCTTAGATCCAATTGTCCTAAAAGAGATCCGGCTGGTGGACGGTGAGGGAAACAAAATAGCGGCAGTTGACTATTCGGGTCTTTCTGAAGGAGGGTACAAACTCGGGGCTTTTGATAGGGTGAGTCTCCGTCCAGCAAACTTTTCCCAAGTGGATTTTTTCAACAAAAAAATAATTGCAATTTCTGACCTTGGTAATGTTTTTTCCGCATCAAATCTCGATGATTTTTCCAGTCCGGAAGCCGGCGGAGGAAAAGCAATGATGAACGGCATGGGGCTCAACTCTAGGATAATCCAGGCAGAAAAGACAGGGGCAATAATCTACGGGCAAGGAATGATGGGAAGGCAAGAATCGCTAGAGCCGTACATCACAGTTCCTCCTACGACTAACTTTGCGGC
Organism: uncultured Candidatus Nitrosotenuis sp.; assembly: GCA_964542205.1. Taxonomy (GTDB): domain Archaea; phylum Thermoproteota; class Nitrososphaeria; order Nitrososphaerales; family Nitrosopumilaceae; genus Nitrosotenuis. The sequence goes on along the minus strand of CAZITM010000064.1, from coordinate 4,245 downwards.
AGAATTGCTCGACGGCGCCAACGTCGTCTCGACAGTCATTCCAAAATTCAACACCAAATATCGATACGAATCATCAGACGGCTCACTCGGAAACATAGGGCATGACTTGCCCAACATTTTGGGATTTTCAGAGGCCCGGATTGTGGGTGGAGTTGCAACTGCAACCCAGGGCTCGTACGGAATAATCGTTTCTGGAACTGGCACCGTGATTTTGAAACTAAACAAGTACAGCCAAGACCTGATCTTGGAAGGCAGCGTACCTGAGGACTCGAGCCTTTTTCTTGGGACGAACATGCAGTATGATTACATGTCTATTCCGTACTCGGACTCGTATGGATTTAAAATTTATTCTGGTGCACTGCCGGCGTATTCTTACTCGCAAAATGGTTGCAACTTTGTAAATCGACTCGGGTATAGATGCAACGCCTCTTTTACATACGTGCAGCAGTTTCTACCTGCGCTGTTGGCCTCGTCTACAGACAATTTTGTTTCAATCTATTCGGATCTATACAGATTCTCAATAACAGGCGTGACGCAAAACCCGCACACATATTCTGTGAGTTCTGTTACTTATGTAGAAGGAGCATCAAGTGGTTGGCATGCATTTTGCTGCCAGTATCCTACAACATCCTCAATTCCGGCCGGGGGGCAGCTTGTAGCATACGACAAGGAAATCATAATGAACAACAAAGTAGAACTTGGAGATATCTTCCAAACCACATACACATTTTCTAATTTGCAACATTATCTGGTCATAAAACCAAACGGCGCCACGGTGGAAATTCGCGGAACTGCTTTTGATCCCAATGTCACACCAGTGCTGGAAATCGAAAACCTTCCACCAAACACACCATTTCAAATAGAAAAAAGTGGAAAAACCGGAGCTTCTGGAATGACAAGCGATAACGGACACATAATGGTGACTGCATCACAGTTCCAGCTAAAGGACACGGCGATGGGAGGCGTTCTACACCTTTATCCCGACTCTCTGTCGTATCGGGGACAGTTTAGCACAGTCGTCTTTGACAACGTTAATGGGCAAACACTCCACATCGATGATCTGGACGACAAGATCTATGTGGCGCATGCATATGTGAACATTCCAGTTATCGGTGATGTGGAAATAACCGACGTTCAGCTGGACGGCTCACTCACGCTCGACTACCTACAGGGCAACTATACCACTGGCAATAACATCAAGGTTCCGATAATTCCGGGATACCGTAACATCGACATGAAAATCAACGGCATTCAGACAACTACGGTAATTGCAAATGTACTGGGTGGGGTAGGCCTTAAGGTGATACGAGCTAACACATCCACAATCACTAGTTATGTGGAAAATAACGCGATCCCGTCGATTGGAGCCACTGCTGGTGCCACATCATATGTGGTTGCCACATCTGAGGGAACCATGACCACGTCTCTGACTGCTACTATTTCTGGCGACTCGGAAATCGAAAACCACGCTTATTTCGGTTCGCCTCCGCCGCAGCCCACACCGCCGCCTCCGCGGGATCCCCTAAAGGCATACGTCGAGGTATACAAAAACGGCGCCTTGGTAAGGCATCAGCAGATCTACTTTAACGCAAACCCGACAGTCCTAAACACAGGACAAACCACCGGCTCGTCCTCAAGCGTTACTGCCAAGTACACCTATCCGCAAACCGTGGTAAATGGGGTCGTCATGACAAACGTTCTGCCAGGTGATTTTATCGAGTTTTATCTATATGCAAGTATAGAGGCAGAAGGTGCGCTGCCGCCTGTTCCTCCAGGCCACACCCTTTACCATTATTCCGGAGAAGGATACGCCACTGCTGCAATCCATTCGGGAAACATACTAGCTTCCTAGTTCTGTGTCTCTAGCGTGTACCTTCGGTGTTTGTATATGGCATACACGATAACCCAGTATGCAAAAAACCAAGAAATGTTTACCGGATGATCCAAGTCGTACTGGTTTAGCGTTTCTAGATGGTAATACCAGACGTCGCCTATTGCATTTGCGAGATTCCCAAACAAAAGTATGAGCCATGCTTTCCCTATGAGTCCGCCCCTGAAGAGCAGAACACCGTAGATCGTTATCGGGATACTAATCGAAGGAGGGACGATAAACACAAGACCGTAATAAAACTCAAAATTCAAATCCGAGGTCTGTGAAAACGACAGCAAAAAATATGAAGAAAATATTGCGACACCCAAACTCGCCATCCACAGGATGGATGTTTTTTTAATTCTTGGCCTGAAGAATCTTATGTTGATTGTCATGTGGGTGATGATGAATGGATATGCGGCCAAAAAGAAAGGATCTGCCACCGAGGGATACGGGTCTTCAAAAATTACAAAATCCTGAAGTGCGTAGATTGTTTCTCCGACAAATATGAAAAAATACCCAATTCCCAAAATAACAAAGGACCTGCCAAAAACCCTGCTCTGTGAATAGGTGCTGCCGACAAAAATAGCCGCAAGCGCCGTGGCAAACGCCGACGTCTCTGTAAACTGCTGGACCACAAAATCCGTCACGGGATTTCGCTCAGCAGTTATCCCAAAATGAAACGCCGTGACAATTCCAAGCAGTGTTGCGATAAACCAGAAATTGATGTTTCCTTCCAGCTTGTTTGGTATGGCCCTAGGGCTTTCCATTGCTGGGTGTGGGCATTCTTGGAATTAAGACTTCGGTTTCGCAAATAAAAACATGCCTAGCCCTTCATCCCAAAACCTACAAGTACAGAGTAGCAGCCCAGTCCACACTCCTCGCAAATCGGCTTCCTGGAATCGCTTTCTGCGCTCCCTATGCAGCAGGGCCTTTTTTCACGGCCCAGATGATCGACTGAAAGAATCGCCCACGTAGGACAGTCCATTGGTGTGGTGCCGACACCTCCCCAGTTTTTCTTCATTAGTTCCAACTGGCTTGGGGGGTTTATGATATAGTCGCCAAGCTCTTCTCTGAGGGAAATTATCTCGTCGATTACTCTTGTTCGCTCTGGGCCAAAGGGCATCCACAGAGGATCTCCTTTTGCAAAGGGGGTGTGGAATTGGAACCCAATCTTGTTGGAGTAATCGCGCCACTCCTTTATGACGTCTTTGACTGTCATGTAGTTTTGAGAGTTTATTGTCATGGTTATCCAAATGTCCTTGTAGGCCATCTTACCGTTTTTTTGAATATAATCAATGACGTTTTTTCTTGTTGCGGCATATGCGCCTTGGCCACGTATCCTGTCATGGATCTGTTCTGTCCCGTCAATTGAGATCCAGTAAAAGTAAATGTCTTTGTACTTTTTTAACGGCTTTGTCCCGTTTGTGACGAGGCATACTCGCTTTGGGAATTCTTTTATGAAAAGCTCTACCACATCGGGCCTCAGCGTCGGCTCGCCGCCAACAAGCGTGATTATGAAGACGTGCTGTTTTTTGAATTTTTTATCAATTATCTCCTTCCACTGCTCGACTGTTAGCTCCTCGTTTTCCTTTCTGTTTAGCCACCAGTAGCAATGTGTGCAGTGCAAATTGCAGACGTTTATTATGTCAGCCGATCCGTAAAGCGGGCTTTTTTTGTTAAAGATCTTGTATGCGGCGTACTTGCAAAATATGTGAAAGTAGCACGGTGACTCACTGATTATCTGCCTAAAGCCCCTTCCCATTATCTCCATACATCACACCAATGTGGAAGGGTACTAGGCCCAATATTATTTGGGTGGTCTTTGGGTACTTAAGCTTGCGTGGGAAAATACGATTGATTCTTATTTGGTTTGCCAATGCCCAAGTTTAATGTCAGATTTCAGGAAAACATACCCATGCACTTGCTCCGACTGCGGCAAGCAAGCAGAGGTACCATTCCAACCAAAAGAAGGCAGACCTGTTTACTGTCGTGAATGCCTGCCGAAACACCGAACACAAAGAAGATTTTAGGATTAAAACGCTTAAAGTAGTTCTTGTGCCTTACTCTCTTTTTTATTAATTTGTGGAAAAAATAGGCTAGAACCTCTGCTTTGTTATCTCCAATCTGCCCTTCATCCATGGGTGCGGCTCGCAGTGGTAGTCTATTTCATGCGCCTCTGTAAAGAGAAACTCGTATGTTTCGCCTGGCTTTATCACTCCAGGGGATCCAAAATCGCCGCTGTACGAGTCTGCCATCCGGTGGTCTGGTGTGACTGTGTGCGCAGTGTCGTCAAGGTTTGTCCAAATTACTTTATTGTCTATGCCAAGCTGGATGTTTACTAGCTTTGGAACAAAGTTGTCTTTTTGGTCAGG
>CAZITM010000063.1:0-7951 GCA_964542205.1 uncultured Candidatus Nitrosotenuis sp. | reverse complement strand
AGTAGAAGGGGTACTGGCAAGTATTGACTTGTTGGGATTTGTGCGACAAAGCACAGGCTCGATTAATCTTCATAAACTACAAGAATAACAGACAAGTTGTGTCGAACCAAAAAGTAACCTTTGATCTTTGACAAATTCTACTCTATCTCTACTTGCCCGTCTTGGGACACACGAACTACCTTCCAGTCATATGATTTGTTATTGATTGTTTTGGCAACGCCTTTTTGCAAAACTTGGAGGTATTGACTTGGTGTGGATTTTGATAGAAATACAACATTTTTCATTTTGTTGTTTGTCATACCGTCAAATACTATTAGATCAGCTGGGTGCAGTAGTGCCTTGATATCATATGGATTGTACTTTAATTTTGCAAATTGTGTCCCCATGGATTGCCTAACTAATTTTGGTACTTGTGCACGTCCCTTCTCTCTTGCCCTTTCTCGTATTTTTTCTTCTTGTTCTTCATATTTTGCTTCTTGCTCGTCAATTTTTTGTGATTTTAACTCATAATCATCAAGCCAAGTCCTTGGTGCCCTTCCACTTGAGCGGAGTTTGTATTCGCTTAGTCGTGATATGGTATCACATTTTGGACACATACAGAGTACGGTTTTGGAATAATTGAAAAATTCTAAAAAGTCAGCCAATTACACAACCTTCCATTCCACATTATGAGCATTGACTGCATCACGTACCAGTTTTTGGTGCGGATTGAGTTTGGCATTACCAGTCTTTACATCCAAGAACGTGATGTGATTGATGTCATTGTTGGATATGCTGTCAAAGACGACCATATCTATTGGCTCTCCTAAGAATCGACAGTCGGGCGGAGGAATTGTAAAGTTCTTGTGTGCGGGTAGGATCTTTTCAATGATTTTTCCAATGCCTACTGCCACTGCGGTTTTCTCAGACTTGGTCTTTGCTTTTTTTGTCTCTCAATTAGTTCGGCAGTGCGCTCACCTATTTCTTCTAAGAGTTCGAGGCGTTTTTCTTCAGCTTTCTCTGGAAATTTCTTTGTACCATCAAAAAGGAGAGATTTTGCAAGTAAGAACTCTTCACCACAACTAGGACATTCAGCGTACAATTTTGAGGTCTGTAATAGTTTGATAAAGGTGGTAATGTCAGAAGTCACTAGAAACCCATTATTCTTCTAAAAGATAAATTTTCTATGATTCTCATAGATTGCCTTTTGTAACCGAACTATGTGTGCAATGTATGAGTACTAATCCACCAGTACGTGAGATGATAAAGGAAGCTGTCATAGATCTTGGTGGAACGGCAGAACATTCACAGATCAGAGATTGGATAAATTCTCACTATACTGGAGTAAATGAAAAAACAATCTTGGCTCAAACTATCGCATGTACTGTAAATCAGATTTCAAGATTGTATTATCCTGAAAACCAAAAACCACGTAGTTTTGATCCTAGGTACGATGTTTTCTTTTCTCCGAGGCGTGGTGAAGTTACCCTGTATGACCTTGAGAAACATGGGAAATGGGAAATTGTTGAACATGATGGAAAACTACGAATCTCATATAATGGTCATTTGGAAAATGAACAGAACTTGGAATTTATTGTAAAAAAATTTAAAGAAAACAGGCAAGCATTTAATCCATCAAGACCAAATCTTGAGGAAATTGAAAAGCTAAGATATCAATTTGTTACTGATTTTTCAAAAGAAAAAATTGCAAAAATGACATTAGAAGAATATGCAGAAGGATTAATTGATCCCATAACTAATGAAAAACGAACAGATTCTTTTTCTTATCGAATTGTAAACAAAATGCCGTATTTTGGGAGTATAGAAAATCCCTCTGGAATTACACAAAATCATAGAAAGAAAATATCAATCAACTATTGTTTCTGGCGTAAAGGATGCTAGACTGAAAAAAAACTAACAACCTAACTCATACTAATAGTAAATTGATCATCATGAACAAACTATTCCTAATTAATAAAAATCAGGCATAACATTCAGTGGCAAAATTAAATAGAGACTTGGAGATATACGAATCAAGTAAGGAGTATTGATTTGACACAATTATTAGATGAAAATGTAAAATATGATTCTGGACACTACATCCGTTCGGTATCTTTTCCTAGAGAAAGCTTTCTTGTCACCCTAGAAAAAGGTGAAGATGGTTGGATAGTAGCAAAATGTGTTGAGCTAGCGGTTGTCACTCAAGGTAAGACATATGATGAAGCGGAACGTAATGCAGTGGATGCAATCGAATTGGTTCTAGACGATTCAGAAAAAACTAAACAGTTTAGTATTTCCGTAAGACGATTATCTTAGTGTCATCGCTTCCTATTATTTCTGGTTTAGATTTAATCAAATATTTATCAAATAATGGATTTGTAACACAAAGACAAAGAGGCAGTCATGTGTTTATGGTTCATTCTGATGGAAGACGAACCACAGTTCCACTACATTCGGAATTAGACAGAGGTACACTCAAAGGAATTCTAATTCAAGTTAATCTACTAGAACAATTTATACAAGATTACAGAAGATAAAAAACATGATGAACATAAGCCCAAAAGATGTTGATTTTGTTGTTCTAAAAGAAGATTATAGCAGATATTTAGTAAGTGATGGTACAATAATTAAAGCAAAAATTGTTGTGAAAAAAATACTTTTCAACCCACAACTAACTCCAGAAGGATATCCTCAGAGTGTAGCTGTTGATACAATTAACGCAGTATCTGCAATGGTTCCACATGGATTAAAACGAAACCCCACACAAGAACCATGGAATCCGATGACTGAAAAAGGTGAGGAGATGAAATTTGATGAACAGAGCATACAGTTACAGGAGTATATGACTCCAGATGGATTTAAAATCACGGTCAAGCCTGTTGTGACTAAAATTTTCAAGTACAGCAAATACAACAACTATGGTGAACCAACTTACAACATCAATATCCAAGCAATAACAAATATTGAAAAAATTGAAAGTACTGCATGAAAAATTAACAATATTTGCCTTCAAAACTATATTAACGCTAATTTGGGAAACCCGATCTGCGCGGTGTTTAGTTCGATTGGGCTAAATATCACGCACTGCAACATATTGACAATGCTGAGCAAGACCGAACGTGATTATCTCTCTGGAAAACTAACTCCAAACAAAAACTATGAAAATAAAATCATACATTCAATACGAAAAAAGATGAAGATTTTCTATAATCTGGAGTTGCCATTAGTTCTCACCAAATCTCACCTTCTTGGCGAGAACTGGGTCGACTCACTTGGGAAGCTGACGTCCTGCCAGGCTGGACTAACTCCGCGCAGATCAGTTTTTTTGAAACTACGTTATTATATCTTTGAGCACATCTAAAGTCATGGATGCTAGGTGTCCAGAATGTGAAAGAGTGGCAATACTTGACGATGACATGAAATCCGTAAAATGCCCGCACTGCGGCTTTGAATCCGACTATGATTCCTATCTGGAAATCATGAAGGACAAGGCAGTAAACATGGCAACCGACTACATTCCGGACAGGCCAGGCCTTTAATCACCAGAAAGAACCCTTGTCTGAGCAATCAAGGTGCGCGCCGCAATTATTGCAAATCATGTGGCATGCTTGCATGTCGACCATTTTTTTGCCGCAGCGCGGGCAACTGATCTCTTCTTTCATCAGATAGCAATTATGCGGATCAACCTAAAAGATTTTTTCCAAAGGTTAATTAGCCGCCCAAATTTCTTGAGCAATACTTGGCTAACTTTAAGCTGACAATATCTGACAAGAAAGGAAAATCCCTATCTAAAGAACTAAAGGACAGGGAGGCAAGTGCCCTTGTCGGTCTGCACATCGGCAGTGAAGTTGACGCAGCAATTGCAGGACTCGGCGGCAAGCTGAAAATCACCGGAGGGAGCGACAAGTCCGGAATTCCAATGCGGGGTGACATTTACGGCTCTGCGCGAAAGCCGGTTTTAATCTCAAAAGGAATAGGGCTAAAAAACGCAGAAAAAGGACAGCGCAGAAGGCGACTGATCAGGGGAAACACTATTTCAGAAGAAATCTATCAGCTGAACTGCTCATATGACGGCGAGCTCAAAATAGAAGAAGCCCCTGCAGAAAACAAAGAAAAGGCATAAGTTAAGATATTAGAGTTTTTGAGATTTGGTAATGCATTGGCGTGAAACACTCCCAGACTGGTATGTAAAAAAATATGGATACCAGCCCTGTGTCAACATCGGAACCGCAGGGCACGTAGACCACGGCAAAACCACCCTAATCCAGGCGCTGACCGGCCAGTGGACAAGCGTCCACAGCCAGGAACTAAAGCGTGGGATCACAATCCGTGTTGGCTATTCTGATGCGGCATTTTACAAGTGCAAAAGCTGCGAGGCTCCACTTGGGTATTCTACTACGCCAAACTGCCCAAATTGCGGACAGCAAAGCGAGCTGTCACGAGTCGTAAGTTTTGTCGACAGCCCCGGGCACGAAAGCCTGATGGCAAACATGCTCTCCGGTGCTGCGCTCATGGACGGAGCATTGCTTCTGGTTGCAGCAAACCAAAAAGTGCCGCAACCACAAACAAAGGAGCACCTCTTGGCACTGCAAATTCTGGGCATTCAGCAAATTGTAATAGTTCAAAATAAGGTAGACTTGATTTCATACAAGGACGCAACGGCAAACTATGCCGACATTGTAAAGTTTGTCAAAGGCACAAAGGCAGCCAAATCTCCGATCATACCGATATCTGCACAGTCGAGGCTAAACATAGATGCATTAATCGGGGCAATCGAAGAAACTATTCCAACACCAAAAAGAACCGAAGCAAAGGAACCGGTAATGCACGTCCTACGATCCTTTGATGTAAACAAGCCCGGCACAAAAATTAAAGATATCAAGGGAGGAATAATTGGCGGAAGCCTGACCCAAGGAACCTTCTCCATAGGGGATGAAATCGAGATAAAACCGGGAATCCTAAACCCAAAGAAAAACATCTACGAGCCAATCCGCACGCAGATCGTTTCACTTGGAACAGCGGCCGGAATCGTCGATGTCGTAAAGCCTGGTGGACTGGTCGCAATAGGCACAAAGCTAGACCCATCGATGACAAGAAGTGATTCACTTGTTGGCTCCGTAATCGGCAAACCAGAAACACTTCCTGAGAACACTCTGAGCACAAAACTAACCGTAAATCTGTTTGACTCTGCCGTCGGAACTGTAAATGACATCAAGGTAACGCCGATTCAGGTAGGAGAATCACTAAGGCTAAACATTGGAACCGCACCGGTTCTTGCCAAAATAAACAAGGTCAAAGCAGAGCAAATCGAAGTCCAGTTCAAAAGACCCGTGTGCCTATTTGATAACAGCAATGTCGCGCTGAGCCGCAAGATCGAGGACAGATGGAGACTAATCGGAGCAGGTGTAGTTGGTTGAGGTAATATGCGACACGAATTTTCTTATTCACCTAGCTAACAACAGAATTAAAAATATCTCCACGCTTGAAACCGAAATAGGCGACGTCCAGTTCGTCGTCCCAGATATCGTTTTGGCCGAGCTTGCAAAGCTTGGAAAGATCGAAGAAAAAAAACAAGAGATCCGCACCACCATCCAATACATAAAATCATTTAAAACGATAAATCTTGAAGGAAGCTACGTAGACGAGTCTATAATCTCTTTTGTCAAAAAAAATGGGGGAGTAATAGCAACAATGGACAAAGAACTAAAACTGGCAATAAAAAAAGCAGGCGGATCAATAATGTCAATTTCAAATGACAAGATCGTGCTTGAAACAAAACTCAGCTAATCTGTCTTCTAAACAAATGACCGTTTACGGCGCAAAAGTCCCGCACAATGACGTCTGAGCTATTATGTGATCTTGCATTGCAGCCTCCACTTGTTTTTTGCTAGAGCCTTTTTGAAGCGAGAGCCTTGAATTTAATGCATACAACTTGAAGACGTATGTGTGTCTTTTGTCTGGCGGTGCAGGGCCGCCATACCTGCTCTCCCCAAAGTCGGTGAGTCCTTCGATTGCGCCTTTTGGTATGGAGGACTCTGCAATCTCTGAAGTATTTGGATCAATGTTCCAGACAACCCAGTGAACCCACAGCCGTCCTACGGCGCCCATCGCATCTGGGTCATCCATTATTAATACAAGGGACTTGGCATCTGGAGGAACGTCCTTTATTTTAAGAGGCGGGCTTACGTTGTCGTTTTTGTATCCGTATTTTTTTGGAATCTCTGAGCCGTCTTTGAAGGCTGGGCTTTCTAAAATCAAGTACATACACTCCTCACTGTTTCTCAAAGTTAAATTTTTCTACCGCACTTGATACAAAAATTTGTTTTCTGGATCTCACGCACACATTTTGATCAAAAAAGCCCAAAAGAGTAATAAGCAGACCTCTTGGAAAAAATACATTGATTTCTAATAAAAAATTATTTTCCGTAGGAAGCTTCGAGTTCTGCCTACATCACCTTCTCATAATTGGTGTCTTGTCGCTTTCGTTTTCCATATCTGCAATGATAAGATCACAGCCAGCAGACTATGGTTTCCAACTAAATGAGTTTGACCCGTTTTTCAATTACAGGGCAACAAAATACATTGTAGACAACGGCCTTCCTGCATATAGTCAATGGCATGACGATATGAGCTGGTACCCATATGGAAGGGATGTGTTTGCAACATCCCAAGTCATGTTACATGTTACTGCGGCCTTGTTTTATGGAGTGTTTGGGGGCGGTTCTGATCTATATGGATTTACAATCGTATTTCCGATCGTATTTGGATCCCTTACTGCAATCGTCGTATTTGCACTCGTTCGGGTCATTGGTGGCACCACTGCGGGGCTGTTTGCGTCACTGCTTTACTCCGTTTCATTACCAATAATTACTAGGGGGTCGATCGGCTGGTTCAAGTCAGAACCTCTGGGGCTTTTTTATGGATTATTGGCAGTCTATCTGTTTTTGAGCGGTCTCAAATCATCAAAAAAGATAGCCTTGGCTAAACTAGTTGGTGGTGGAATATTCCTAGGATTTGCCTTTTCGGCATGGGGCGGAACCGACTTTTTCGTTATGCCTCTGGGCTTGTTCATTCTTTCACTGCCGTTTGTTAGAAAGGATCTGGGCTTTCTTAGGTGGGCAGTGCCTGTGTTTGTTCTAGGCTTGGCAATATCGCTGGCACCATTTGAGAGACCTGGACTCGACTTTTTTGTAAAAGCAAGCGGGTTTATGATAGTTGGCCCTACGATCTTTCTTGTAGCATGTTCATTTATCCAAAATCTCAGTAGCGAAGAAAAAAGAAGGCGAAACAGTGCCTTGTTGTTGGTTGGTGTGGTTATTGCAGGAATAGCTATACTCTCAACAAATGTGGTCGGGCTTCCTAGCTTTCGATATCTTAATGCAATCAACCCGTTCTTAATTACGACGGATCCCCTGGTGGATTCTGTCGCAGAACATTCAACCACAACAATATTTCAATCGTTCTTGTTTCATTCAGTCTTTATGATATTTGCAGCTATAGGAGTGTGGCTCATCTTCAAAAACTTCTTAAACGATTCTAGTAGACGAGATGTCCAGATTTTTGCATTAATTTTTGGTCTGCTTGGCGTTTACATAAGCTCTGCATTCATTAGATTGGAGCTCTTCTCCTCGCTTTCACTTATCATACTTGCTTCTGTAGGACTTTCAATGATCACTAAGGGAATCTTTAGGCAAGAACAAAAAGAGAACAAAAAACTGATCAGGGCCCACCCAAAAACACTTAAAATTTCTTATTCTGTAATAATCGCAATTCTATTAATCATACCTATGATGGTCCCAGCCAGCTCCAACTGGGTTAATGGCGCAAAGGCCCCGCCCACAATTCTGAATGGCGGCAGCAATTACAACATAGCAACATCTGATTGGCTTGATGCAATGCAGTGGCTAAGAGAAAACACCCCACAGGATGCAGTCGTAGCATCATGGTGGGATTATGGCTACTGGATCACAAC
>CAZITM010000062.1:0-8294 GCA_964542205.1 uncultured Candidatus Nitrosotenuis sp. | reverse complement strand
CCAGATCCTTCTCAAACTGCTTGAGCGATTCCGGAATCTGAATCGAAATAGAGTCTTTTAGCGAAAGCCCCCTTGCCTTTTTCTCATTCCATACCTTAGAGTTAAAGTCAGTCACCTCTCTTGTAATATCGGACATGTCCTCGAGGTTCTCCGGCTCGGGCCGTCTCTGCATGTGTATTGTCTCCTTGGAGTAGAGCGTCTGCCACAGGTAATCCGTGATAAACGGCGTAATCGGCGCAAGCAATAACAAAATGGTGGACAGCACCTTGTGCAAGGTGTAGATTGCAGAATTTTTCTCATCCTCGGCAAAGCCTTCGCCATACGCACGGGCCTTTACCATCTCGATATAGTGGGCGGCAAAGACGTTCCAGGTAAACTCGCGCACGGCAACCGCTGGCACAAAAAAGTTGTATTCCAGATATCCATTTTTGCACTCTTTGACCAGATTGTCAAGCTCGGACAGAATCCACCTGTCCGTGGCAGTCAGACTGGCCTTTTCCACAACAGGATAACTCGAAATAAATCTTGACACGTTCCAAAGCTTGGAAAGGAACTTCTTTGTGGCCTCGATTTTCTGCTCAGAGCACCTAAAGTCGTATCCGTGGTTTATCTCGCTTGCACTCCAGAACCTAAAGGCGTCTGCGCCAAAATTCTGGATGACGGGCAGCGGGTCCACTACGTTTCCCTTGCTCTTGCTCATCTTCATTCCCTTTTCGTCAAGGCCGTACCCCATTATCCAGGCCTCAGACCAGGGGGCCTTTCCGGTCAGCTGCTCGCATCTCAAAATGGTATAGTACAGCCATGTGCGGACGATGTCCTTTGCCTGCGGCCGGATAGTAGCAGGATACGTCTTTTTGAAAAACTCGTCGTCTTTTTTGTATCTGGAGACAAACAAGGGAGAGACGCTAGAGTCCATCCACGTGTCAAACGTCCGCTCTTCTCCGACAAACTCCCCTGCGCCGCATTTTACGCATTTCTCAAACGGCGCTTTGTCCTTCCATGGCCTGTAGTATTTGCCGGGCTCCGGCACATGCGGCTCTGAGCACTCCTTGCAGTACCATATTGGGATCTCAGTCCCATAGAACCGCCTGCGCGATATAGGCCAATCAATGGAAATGGAATCAAGCCAGTTCATGAGGATCTGCTTGTGCATTTGGGGATAGAACGTCATCTTTTTTCCAATCTCGCGTATCTTTTCCACGGAATCGAGCTGTTTTATGTAATATTCCTCCATTGGTATTATCTCAATTGGGATTTTGCTGCGCTCAGAGACGGGCGTGCGGTGCGTTATCTCCTCTATCTTTTCGACCAGTCCGGCATTTTGCAAATCCTCGATAATCTGGGCGCGCGCCTGCTTTACTTTCAGGCCGGCATATTTTCCTGCGGCTTCTGTCATGGTGCCGTTCATGCCGATTGCGACAATCTCTTCCAGTTTTAGCTCGCGAAACAGCGCAACGTCGTTTTGGTCGCCATAGCTGCACACCATGACTGCGCCGGAGCCAAACTCCATCTGGGCTGAGTGGTGCGCACGTATGGTGACTTCTCTGTTGATCACTGGAACGATTATTTTTTTCCCGACAAACTCTTTGTATCTGGGATCCTGGGGATTTACTATCGCCGTCTGGCATGCACACAAAAGCTCCGGCCTAGTGCTTGCGATGATTACTGTTTTTTCAGAGTCCTTTATCTTGAATTTCATGTATGCCAGCTTTGTTGGAATGTCCTGGTATGTTATCTCGGCGTCGGCAATCGTGGTTCCAGAGACCCAGTCGTAGTTGTTCGGCCTGTTCGCCTTGTATATGATGCCTTTTTTCCACAGCTCTATGAATGTCGACTGGGTGAGGATCCGGTACTCCTCAGAGTCCGTCCTGTAATAATGCGAAAAATCTGCAGACAGCCCCAATGACTTCATTATCTGGAGCATCTCTGATTCCAGGTCGTCAAGCGAGCTGCGGCACAGCTCCAAAAACTTGGAGCGGTCGGTTTCCCGCATCCGTATGTTGTGTATTTTTTCGGTGTACAGTTCCACCGGCAAGCCATTTCTGTCTATTCCTATCGGAAAGTAGACGTTGTGGCCTGCCATTCGGGCAGTCCTTGCTATCATGTCTATCTGGGAGTAGTGTGCGGCGGCTCCGATGTGCCAGGGCCTCCCCGAAGGGTATGGCGGCGGCGTGTCTATGACAAAGTTCTTTGATTGGGGCACAAAGTCATACAAATGCGAGTCCTGCCACTGCTTTAGGATCCGGCTTTCAAGCTCGGGGTTCCATGCGGTCTCTTTTATCTTTGGTTCCATGTCCTTAGGATTTGGATATACTTGAGAGCAGGTGCGCGCCCTTGTTGTAGCCCTCGTAGATGTAGACCCCCACCGCCTCGATATTTTTTGGGAGCTTGGCGGCCAGGTTCTTTATTATCTCGGTGGAAAGGTTCTCAACGGTCGCCTCGCCCTCCAGGAGATAAGTTGTGTCCTTTGGAACCTGCATGTCAAACGTCCCTCTCGGGCCGTCAAACGCTATCCTATAGTGCGACTGGTCCTCGCTTTTTAGGTATTTTTTGTTGATGAAAAACTTGTGATCCAATATGGCTATCACGCCCTTGATTATCTTTTTTGCCTCGCTAAAGTCGATAAGCAGGTTGTTTTTCATGTCGCCTACCAGTTCCACCAAAACGTTTGAGGTGTGGCCGTGGAGAATCGAGCATTTTTCCACAAGCGGCAAAATATGCGCATAGTCAAATGCAAACGACGGATCCTCTATGAATATGGAGCCGCTCTGCGCGTCCTTGGTATCGTAGTATACCACATCGTCAAGCTCCTTTATCTTTGCGGCAAACTTGGGCTTGCCTATTGCCATTATCTTGATGTCTTGGCCGAACTTTTTTACCATCTTGTAGTTTTCGATATCGGAATCAGAATCGATCACTTCTATCAGCTTGCCGTCCTCCGTCTTGAAATCTATAACGACGGATTTTCCGTCAGGTAGAGCAACGGAATGTCTGTACTGGTAGTCGATTCCCAAAAAAGACAGCATCTGGGACACGGACAGCTCGGTTCTTGACTTGAGGAGCGTTCCTTTTTTGTCAATGTATCTAAAATCCGAATCCACAATTACGGGTTCTGCTACCATTTGCAAAATTGCCCTCTATTCGATATATAAATTGAAATACTGGGTGACATTTGCCGATTTGCCAGGAATGCAAATTCATCTACTCGCAGATTTTAATGCCTACTGCAATTCGGCATCTTACCTGAGCGACTCGAATGCCTTTGCCAGGGCAACGTCCTTTGTGGTTATGCCTCCGGCATCGTGCGTCGTCAAGTCAACTCGAATCTTGTTATACACATTGAACCATTCTGGGTGGTGGTCCATCTTTTCTGCATATAGCGCAGCCCTGGTCATAAAGCCAAACGCCTGCATAAAGTCCTTGAAGACAAACTCCTTGTGGAGCTTGCCGTTTTCAAGTGACCATCCTGGGAGTCCCTTTAGCTCTTCTCGTACCTGGTCGTCGGTTAGCTTCTGCACAGGTATGATCAGTCATACCGGAATTAATAATTTTGTAACTATGCTGGTTTTGATGATTGTCTTCTGTCTAGTACGTTTGTTTTATTAAAAAAATAAAGTGTTGTAAGATTTTACGAATCCAGTACGTTTACCGGGAGAGCTTCAGCTGGATCGCTTCTTTTGAATATGGCAGAAAGATAGTGCAGCTCATATTCAAGTCCATTTCCAACAAACTTTCCTTTTACCATGTACAGGTGTCCATCTCTTACATCACGGATTTTGGAGCCTTCTAGTGAGACATCAAAGGTCTTGCCTGAGCTGCTAACTACCTGACCGGTGGCAGAAAAGCTGCTCCTGTCGTCGCTTACGTTTATCTTCCATGTTTCTGGAAGTGCCTTGTAGAAGTTTCTTGTGCGATCGTCTCGGATCATCATTTGTCCCTTCTTGACCTTGTAGTCAGAGTCAGTCGTCGTAGAATCTGCAAGGGCGAATCTGTAATGACTTCGATGTAGCTCGCCTGCGGCGTCCACTGCAGCGCCTGCGCCAATCGCAATAGCGGTAGTCTTGACCCTCATTGGTTTTGGCTCTACCGTACGTGTCTCATCCGTTCTCTCTTGTGCTTGTGCTTGGGGAATGCTCAATGCAGCGGTCGCTAGCATTAGCATGAACACTCCTGCAAGCAGTTGTCTTGAAAGATGTGTCTTCATTGCTACACCTGAACAGATTTTGCATTTAACGATCTGGCAGAATTCATCAGTAAAAATCAGAAGTAAGCTTAATCTACTTGAAACGGATATGCGCACGATTCTATCGCATCGCAACTTCTTAGTATGGGCACAAGAGCAAAAATTCATGACAGACCTTGATGAGTTGCTGGGGAAAATCATCTCCGCAATTTCGCAAACCGTGCCTGAAGAGAAAATAGGCGTGGCGTTTTCTGGGGGCGTTGATAGCTCAATCATCGCAAAAATCTGTAGCGACATGACGTATCATGTCACATTATTGACAATTGGGTTTGCCGGCTCGCACGACATTGTGTTTTCAAAACAGGTAAACGACTTTCTCAAACTGCCGCACAAAATCTTAGAGATCGATACAAATGAATTTAATGAAATATCGGCCAAAGTAAAATCAACGATAAAGACGGACAATCTGTCCTGGAACGAGAACTGTATTGCGTTTTATCATGTGGCAAAGCTGGCAAAAAGGTTCGGGTTTGCAGTCGTAGTCACCGCAAACGGTATGGACGAGCTGTTCTGCGGGTATAATGCGTATCGCGATGCGATAAAACAAGGGGAAGCCAAGGTAACGGAACTAATGGAGTCCAAGCTGGAAAACGAGCTATCCATGATGAAGGCAGTCAACCTTGTCTGCTCCGAGTTTGGGGTGAGGATAGTCCAGCCACTGCTGTCTGCGGATTTCATAGAGTACGCAAAATCCGTGCCAATCTCTGATAAAATCACAGACGAAAACGATCTCCTCCGAAAGCACATCATACGCAAGCTGGCACTCAAAATAGGAGTCCCAGAACTGTCCGCAAACGCAAGAAAAAAGGCGCTCCAGTACGGCTCGCTAATCCACAAGGCCCTGACAAAGTCTAGATCATAACTCACAAACCAAACAAGGACAAGCTGATAGTGCAGCTGCAACCCAGTGTATCATAATTCAGATATTCAAAGAAGATTTTGTGCACAATAATACCTGTGTAACTATGGTGTCGTTAGACGACATTATGGTTACAAGACATATATTTTAATACTTGCGTAACGATAGTGTCGTTAGACGACATTATGGTTACAAAACTAGTAAGGCTCGGCCCAACCGAGCTGAGGCTAATACTCATATTGGAAGAGGAGGGCAAAAAGATATTCAACACTCGTGATGCGTACCGGATTCTCAAGTCGTCAAAGGATTCCGTAAATGCTGCTCTCTACAGACTCAGAAAAAAAAAGAGAATAGAGGAGATAGAGCGCGGAAAATACCTGCTAATACCTGCAAAGGCCGGCTACCGCGGCAAGTGGGCAGAAATACCATTTATCATAGCATCGGAAATCGTGGATCCGTACTACATAGGATTCTGGTCTGCATTGAACTACTGGGGCATGACCGAACAGGTTCCAAGTGTGATCTTTGTGGTTACGACAAAGAGAAAGAGAGACTTGGAGTACGGACCGCTCAAATTCAAATTCGTTACATTTTCAAAAAAGAGATTTTTCGGGGCGGTCGAAGAAGAGATCGACGGGGACAAATTCAAAATCTCTTCTAGGGAAAAGACAATTGCAGACTGCCTAATCTATCCAAAGTACTGCGGCGGCATCGACGAAGTGGTAAAAGGAATCTGGGAGTCACAGGACGAAATTGACTTTACAAAGATTATCGATTATTCAAAAAAGATGGGAAACGAGTCGATCAAGAGGAGACTGTTGTACATACTTGACATCTTGAACTTGAAGAAAAAGATTGACAAAGAAGCATTGAACGGTTCCCCGAAAGGATTCATGTGGTTAGATCCACACGGCCCAAAGAAAGTCTTGGCATATTCAAAAGAGTACGGCTTGATCATAAACAGAACCAAGAGGGACTTGATGAGCTGGAGGGGCTACTAGGTGCTTAGTAAAGACGACATCATGAGGATGGCCGGGCAGAAAAGGCTCAATCCGTCGGCCATAAGCAAGGATTATGCGCTAGGGTGGCTGTTATTTGGTATCTCAAAAAGCTCAATTGGGAACAATCTCGTTTTTAAAGGAGGCACGGCCCTCTCCAAGGTGTATTTTCCTGAAGGCTGGAGGCTCTCTGAGGACCTTGATTTCACTCTGATTGGTGACATTGACCCAAAGACTCTGGAAAAAGCGCTGAAAGAAGAGGTTCCAAAAATAGTCAAGGATGCGATTGGCATGGATGTCGTACTGAAGGACAGGCCACACAGCAATGTTGGATACCTTGCGAGCAGATTCCAATACGATGGCCCGCTGGGCAAGGACACCATAAAGATAGAGATAACGAGTGAAAAGGTAACGGGAGAGACACATACAGAAAAGATGCCAAAAATACTCGACTATCCGGCCTTTGATGTAAGGGTGTATTCATTGGATGAGATACTGGCCGAAAAAATGCGCGCCATCATTCAGCGCGCCAAGATCCGAGATTATTATGATGTCTGGAAACTGCTAAAGACACAAAGATTTGACAGAGAGAAGGTAAAGACATTGTTTCTAGAAAAATGCAAGAGCAAAGATATCAACTTTAGAGGCGTCGATCAATTCTTTCCGGACGGCATAGTAAAAACACTGGAACCTTACCTGGAGACCGGGCTCACAAGGCTCAGCAGTGAGAAAATACCGTCACTTGGTGACATGATGATTGAACTCAAGAAATTGCTAGAAAAGTTTCTAAAATGAGCAGAGAGCTCTGCCTACACAAACCGCTTGCAGACCCGATTGACGCTTGCGTTCACGTTCTGAATTATTTCAGACGATGCCCCGAGGTGGCTCGACGGCGAAAATATCCTGTCTATCTCGCCCTCTGAGAGATGCGAGGAAATGAATTCATCGCCTTTTACTGCGTCGTCATAGTCGATTCCCCTGTCGTGGGCCTCAAAGGCCACCCTCTGCACTGCGCGGTACGCCTCAAATCTCGGGACTCCTTTTTTTATCAGCGCCTCCAGCACAAACTCTGCAAATATCTGGCCCCGCGTAACGTGGAGGTTTTTTTCTATCTTTTCCGTGTTTATTTTCAGCTTTTCGATTATTTTCAGCATGGTCTCCAGCATCTCGTCAAGCAGAATGGAGCACATTGGTATGGTGAACCTTTCGTTTGCAGAGTTTGACAGGTCGCGCTCGTGCCACAGCGGGATGTTCTCAAATGATGTGTTAAGCTGGCTTCGCAGAAGCTTTGAGAGCGAAGAAATCCGCTCGCTCTTTATCGGGTTTCTCTTTACCGGAACGGCGCTGCTCCCCATCTGGCCTTCCTTAAAGTGCTCGGCCACCTCGCCAATCTCGGTTCGCTGCAGGTTTCGAATCTCGACTGCGATTTTTTCAAGCGTGCTTCCCATCAGCGCAAGCTGGAAAATGTATTCCGCATATCTTTCCCTGGGTATGACCTGCGTGGTTACCTCGGCAGAAAACAATCCTAGTTTTTTTGCAACCCTTCTTTGAACCTCGACTGCCTTTGTGCCCATGAGCGAGCCGGTGCCGACGACTCCAAGGGTCTTGCAAATTAGGATGCGCTTTTTCAGCTGCTCTATTCGCTCCACGTGCATCGACATCTCTGCTGCCCAGTTTGCAAATTTTAGGCCAAACGAGATGATGCTTGCGTGCTGGCCATGCGTGCGTCCGACGGCTGGCGTGTCCTTGTACTGGACTGCCTTTTTTGCCAAAAGAATTGCAAGCCTTGCCACCTTTGGCTCTATTATCGCAAGTGCGTCTTTGATCTGCAGCGAGTTGCTGGTATCGACTAGGTCGTTGCTGGTGAGGCCAAAGTGAATCCAGGGCCTGGCACTGGCCGTGCACCTCTCACTGAGTGCCTCTACGAGTGCTGCCGTGTCGTGGTCGCTTTTTGCCTCGAGCTGCTTTATCCTTTTTGCAGTTACCTTGCCAGATTTTGAGACGGCAAAAATGTTTCGGGCGGCAGGCTTTGGGATAAGGCCTATCTCTCCCTGTGATAGTGCAGCTGCGCCCTCTATCTGCAACTGGTAGTCTATCTTTTTTTGATCATGGAAAATCGCAAGCATCTCTTTTGTGCCATACCTGCCGCCGTCTATTGGAAGAATTGCCACAAAATTTCTAAAACTAGAACGAA
>CAZITM010000061.1:0-8433 GCA_964542205.1 uncultured Candidatus Nitrosotenuis sp. | reverse complement strand
TACCAATCAATAATCATTGGAGTTGGCTACGTAATCACATTCGCAACTCGCCCCTGGCAAGTAATCTAAACCAACGACCCCCTCTTTTCATTTTATTACAGTCTCCCAGAGAAACGACTTTATGGTATCATGCCAGAGTTGAGCCATGATTTGGCCTGGAATGGGCGATCCTGCCAAGAGAAAGAGCACGATAAGGTACCTGATCATAACTGCTGCAATAGCAATATCCATAGGCGTCACTAGCCTTTTTGTACAGCAATGGCTAAACATGGACAACCCCCTCAGGGTCTGCATTAACGATATTGATGCAGGCTACAAGATTATGGCTACATTGGAACTATATGTAGACAAGCAGAAAATCGATATTCCTGCAAACATAGGCAACAACGAAAAGTGCAGGCATTCCGTGTACACTCTGACAAATGACGGTACCATCTATGCCGAATGGAAGTCCGAATACCCGTTTGAGATAGGTCACTTTTTTTGGACTTGGACTACATATCATGAAAATGGCTTCCCAATGCGCGACATGGATGAGAAGAGGTCAAAAATTTACGTAGATGGGAAGGAGTCTCCAGAATACATCAGAACTCCGCTTGTAGACGGGAATCACTACCGTGCTGAGTTTTTCACCAAGTCGTACGAATCCTACAAGGAACACGACTTTGCACCTCCCGAGTGAATTACCGTCCAAGTCCGGAGGTCTTCTCGTAGTTTGATAAATTCTATGGAATCTAGTTGAAAATAAAACTAAAAAGAATGAAAAAAGAGGTTTTACCAGTACTTTCCGTTGTCTGGTATCAAACCGATACCTTCTCTCTCAAAGTGTCTGTCTAGTTCGTCAACCCATCTCTCACGATTGTCTTTGTATGACCAGCCATGGACTCTTAGCCAATATGCTATGATTCCCAGAAGGAAGATAGTAAACATCATTGTGCCAAAGATGTAGACCATGACATCGTAGAACAATGGGTCGTAGTTTGGTCCCAATTGTCCAAATACTGTAGACAGAATACTGAACACTGTACCGAGTATTGGAGTCATTAGAATAAAGCCTCCGTACGTGCGATATATACATTTCTCTGAGACTCAAAACAAGGTATGATCGCAAGAACCGCTAGAATGGAGATAATAAAATAGGAAAAAGAGGTGTTGTTACCCTCTTCCTTGTGCTGCATATCTTCCGCTTCTTCCCTTCAAGAAGAACGCTCCTGCGATTCCTCCGAAGACTGCGGCTGCGATTGCAGAGGCGCCTAATACACCGTCTGCTGCAAGATATGGAGTTCCGGAACCGGATGCCGGGTTTTCGGCTGCATATTGTACTCTAGCTCTCTGGAGCGCTAGTGTCTCCTCTAGGGTATTTTTGCCAGTTTTTCCGGTCGGATCGACGTTACCCATGTACTGGGCAAATGCCTGTTCGGTCATCAGTCCGACGGATAAAACAGCTACAGCAGCGAGTGCTGTTCCTAATAGTGTCTTATTCATAGTGTTTACCTGTTTTCAGGAGGGCTAGAGTTTCTATTTAACTTTTTTCTAATTATCAAATTTTGAGATTTTTGGGGTAACGTTTATGTTCGTTCCAAGAAAAAGGCTGCCATGGGACGTGTACATACGCACAGACATGGCCAGTCGCACTCAACTAGGCCTATCAACACTAGAACTCCTTCATGGGTTTCGGCAAGCCCAAAAGAGGTCGAGGATCTGGTGGTAAAATATGGCAAAGACGGCGTCCCGATGGCCCAGATAGGAATCAGGATGCGAGATCAGCACGCCATTCCGCTGGTAAAACCGATCGCCAAAAAATCGATAAAAACAATCCTTGAGGAAAACGGCATAAAGCAAGAGATCCCAGAAGACCTAAACAACATTGTAAAAAAGGCGCTCAACCTGCAGCGACACCTCAGAACCAACAACTCGGACAAGAGAAATGTCAGATCGCTTGAGCTGGTAGAGGCAAAGGTTCACAGAATCTCGACATATTACAAAGAGATCGGCGCACTACCTCAAAACTGGAAATATAAGTCAGTAGTTGCCCAACTCGAATGATGGGAAAAATCGAGGACAGTCTGTCAAAATTTTCCGACACGGTTTCTAGCTGTATAAAATCTTCAAAAGACATTTGTGTAATCACTCACCTCGACTGCGATGGCATAACATCTGGCAGTATCATCGCAAAGGCTCTCGTCAGGGCAGGCGCCAAAGTCACAGTCAGGACGCTAAACGAGATGAGCCCCCAGGCCATCAGAAACATGAGCCAGGACTCGCGGGATTTTCATGTGATAACAGACCTTGGCGGCGGATTTGCAAGGCAGTTTGACGAGTCACTTGGCCAGAACTGGTTTGTGCTAGACCACCACGAAATCCCGCAGGAAGAGCACGACAACGAACGCGTCATAAACGCCTGGAAGTTTGGAATCGATGGCGGAGTTGAGATCTGCGCAGGCGGGATGGCTTATCTTGCCGCAAAATCACTTGACAAGACAAACTCGGATCTTGCGCCGATCGCGGTGGTGTCGGCACTTGGTGATAGACAAGACAGGGGGGAGAAAAAGTCGTTTGTCGGAAAAAACGCCGAGATTGCAGAGGAGGCAAAAAACTCTGGCCAGCTCCAAGTCGATATTGACCTGCTTTTGTTTGGGCGCGAGACAAGGCCGCTCTCTGACGCACTTGCGTTTACATCCCAGCCGTTTATAGAAGGACTTACGTGGAACCGCGATTCTTGTTTTTCGCTCTTAAAATCGGCCGGCATAAACCTCAAAGAAGGCGGCAGGTTTCGGACCCCGACTGACCTCACAGACGACGAAAAGCGCACCTTACTTGAGGCGATCACAAAGTTTGCCAGCTCACAAAACGCCAATCAGATAATGGAGGAGCTCATCGGATACACCTATACCTTTCCGGGCGAGGAGCGACGCAGCTTTTTGCGCGATGCGCGCGAGTTTTCAACGATGTTAAACTCCTGCGGAAGAATCGGCAAGGCGGGGGTCGGAATTGCGATTTGTATGGGCGACAGAAACAAGATACTCCAAGAAGGAGAAAGCATCCTGATTGAATATAGAAAAATGATACGACAATACATGAACGTTTTGGCAAACGAGCGATGGCGAATGAGCGACTCGACAAAATATCTGATGGTAAACGGCGAGGGAGTAATCCCGGAGACCATGACTGGAACCATTTCGTCGCTGCTTGCCGGCTCGCCAAAAAATGCGGGCAAAATAATAATCCTCAGGACAAACGGCGAGGAAAACACGATCAAGTTTTCGTCACGCAAATCAATGGGCTGCAAGACTGCAGTGAACCTTTCGGTTTTGATGAGGTCTGGCGCCGAGAAATTCGACGGCGTAGGTGGAGGCCACGACGCCGCGGCAGGTGCCAAAATAACAAAGGATAAGCTTGACGGCTTTCTTGACTTTTTAGAAGATGGAATCAAAAGTTCGAATAGTAATTAGCAATCTTTCGCACAAAAAGGCAGATGCTATAATGGATGCGCTACAGCCGGACAATGTCGATTTTCCGGAGGGACTGTCCTTTGAGATGGAAAATCTTGATAACGCACTTGTTTTTAACTTCCACAGTACTGGTAACATGAAAAAACTAGCTGCAACAATTGACGAGGTCTTGGCGCACGTACAGATGGCACTTAGGGTGATGGAATAATGCTGGATCCTAAACTGCTCAAAGAAAAGCCCGAGCTAGTTCGAAAGATGCTCAGGGACAGAAACGTCGAGTTCGACTTGGATTCACTTGTACGCCTGGACTCCAAGAGGCGCGAGATGATAATTAAAACTGACGAGCTACGAATAAAGATAATCACTGTCTCACTAGTGATTGCCAGCAAGAAAAAGGCAGGACAGGACGCCGCATCTGCAATATCTCAGATGCAGCAGGTATCACAGGAGCTTGCCGCACTAGAGTCAGAGCAGCTAAAGGTGGAATCAGAGTACAACAAACTTGCGCTGTCTATTCCGAATCTTGTTCACGAGTCCGTCCCAATAGGCCCAGATGATTCTGCAAACATAGAAATCAGAAAGTGGGGTCAGATACCAAAGTTTGATTTTCAGATAAAGGATCACATCGATATCTCGCAAGGCCTAGACCTAGTGGATTTGGAACGAGCCGCAAAGGCTGCGGGCGCCAGATTTTACTATCTGAAAAACGCACTTGTAAAGCTAAACCAGGCACTCATCCACTTTGCATTGGACTTTCTTGACGAAAAAAAATACACCCTAGTGCAACCGCCATACATGATTAACAAAGGCGCTATGGAAGGCGCAATAATCGCAAACGACTTTGAGGATGTCATCTACAAGATAGACGGCGAGGACCTGTTTCTGATCGGAACATCGGAGCATGCAATTGCTGCAATGCACTCTGACGAGATTTTGGAAGGGAGTAAGCTGCCCATCAGATATGCAGGTGTGAGTCCGTGTTTTAGAAAGGAGGCAGGCGCGCACGGCCGCGACCAGAAGGGAATATTTCGCGTGCACCAGTTTGAAAAAGTAGAACAGTATGTATTTGCAAGACCAGAGGATTCCTGGAAGGAGCACGAAAGGATGCTCAGCGTGGTAGAAGAGTTTTACCAAAAGCTAGAGATCCCGTACAGAATAATGCTGCTGTCAAGTGGTGACCTTGGTAAGATCTCCGCAAAAACATACGACTTGGAGGCATGGATGGCAGGCCAGAATGCATATCGCGAGATCGTCTCGTGTTCAAACTGCCTTGACTTTCAGACAAGGCGCCTTAAGATCCGCTTCCGCGACAAGACAAACGAGCAAACCCAGTATGTCCACTCGCTCAACAGCACCTTGGTTGCGACAACTAGGACGCTTGTCGGAATAATGGAAAACTTCCAGACAAGAGACGGCCACATTAGCGTTCCAAAGCCTTTGCAGAAATACCTCGGTTCTGCCGTAATTTAGCTAGCACAACTTATATTTTGGATTCAGCGGCTCGTCAGTATTGGTTCGTAGAAAGGGTGGAAAAGTAAAAGACAAGTGGCGTGAGAAGAAATGGGTCACCGTTATTGCCCCAGAATCTTTTAACAACGCGCCAATAGCGTACGTGCCAATCACCGACGAGAAAAAGGCAATCGGCAGAGTGGTCGAGGTAACGCTTTTTGACATCCTAAAGGGAGATCCCTCGCAGTACCAGTACAAGATTTACTTTCAGATAAACCGGGTCGAGGGAGACAAGGCGTATTCCATTTTCAAGGGATATGAGTACGCAAAAGAGTTTTTGCGAAGCCTCATCCGCCGCGGCTCAAGCAAGGTCACCTTTGTCCTTGATGTAAAGACAAAAGACAACTACCTGTTCAGGCTCAAGGTAATTGCGCTAACGCACAAAAAGCTCAACACGTCAAGAAAGCACGCGCTGCGACTGATAGCAAAGGACGTCATGACAAAAACCATCCCACAGATGACAATAGACCAGTTCGTGCAGGCAACCTGCTACGGGAAGATAAACTCTGACATCATGGCAGCAGCAAAGAAGATCATCCGCATGAGGCACGTGGGCCTAGAAAAGGTAAAGCTCATCAGAACCGCAGAGGCCCAAGTTACACTGCTAGAAGCATAATTTCTCTCATGGAAAGAAAGCTTGAGGTAGACATCCAAGTCATCATTCACGCAACCGAAGACATGGACAGGATTTTTTCTGCATTCAAGGACGTCTTTGGAATAGACAGAGACGAGTTCTCCGTGCAGGGCCTGCAGGGGCACTACGCGAATCCAATTTCCCTGGTTTTGTGCAAACTGAAAAAAAAAGCAGCGTCAAGCTTTGTCAAGACCTTGGTTTTAGGAATCCCAAAAAAAGAGATGTCTTTGATTTTGGAGGATCTGGAAAATCGGTGCGATGACTCGGCTCTGTACTTGAGAATTTCAAAACAGTCGCTAGTCAAACGGGAGATATCACTTGCAGACGACGACCCAATCAAACTGAGGATATACACGCCAATCTACACGCAAAAGGATCTGCTCAAGACATATTCTGAGATACTCGATGGCACGATTTAATACGATTTGGCGTGGTATTAGAGTTGGGAATGAAGAGCTACAAGCCGCTCCAGTCTGAGCAAACGCAGCTGTGAAGACGCCGCGACGATCTGACCCAAAATTTTGCATTGTTTTAAATAATCTAGTTTCAGCTGTCTGATAGTTGAAGACAGATTATGATTTGATCGTAGCAGGTGGGGGACTTGCGGGGATGGTTGCGGCACATTCCGCTGCGCATTATTCCAAGCAGAACCTCTCCATTTTAGTAATTGACAGGAACCCGCCGATTCTCCTTGGGCGCAAGTCCATCAACGGCTGGATTTGCGGCGACGCCGTTTCAGGCGAGGCCGTTTCATACATGGGAACTAGGATCAATGTAAAATGGGGCAAGCCCGAGCTGGAACACAAAGTAAAGGGGGTCATGGCGCTTTCGCCAGACAGGGAGACCTCCGTTCCGTTTGACGGTGATGGGTATCTGCTAAACAGACAGGTGCTCCCCCAGACCCAGTACAAAGAGGCAAAAAAACGTGGAATCAGTGTAGATTTTGAGGTAAACTTGACAGGCCTAGTATATGATGGAAACCAAGTAGTGGGCGTAGAGGGACTGGACAAAAAGTCAAACCAGCCCTACAAAAAGACAGCAAAGGTGGTAATCGATGCGACCGGAGTTACCTCGATGCTAAGAAACCAGATAAAGAACACAACCAAGATGGAAAGAAAAATCAACAGGACCGACCTCGAGTCCACCGGGAGGCACATCATGTATTTTGATCATGGTGAAGACGATCTGTCGGAGTTTGATCCCGATTATTGTCTGATTCACCTAGACCAAGACATTGCGCCTGGTGGATACGGGTGGGTCTTTCCAAAAGGAGAAAACAAGGTAAACATCGGCCTCGGCGTAGAAAAAACCCTGCTTGATAAGAGAAACAAGCGGCTTGGAAAACACGATGATGTCACAGGCCTGATAAACCAGTACGTCGCAAGAAACCGAGCAATCAAAAACCCAAGGCTCTCAACCGATCCAGAAGACTCGCACAACGCCACTGGAAACTTTCAGGTATCTGTAAGGAGGCAAAACGACTGCATGGTCGCAAACGGGTTCATGCTAGTCGGCGACTCTGCGTGGATGCCAAAGCCTCTTGATGCAGGTGGCATAGGCCCTGCACTCATTGCAGGAACAATAATCGGAAAAAACGTAGTCGATGCAATACAGTCAGGTGACGTCACAGAAAAAGGGCTCTGGCAGTACAATGTAGATTATGTAAAAGAGTATGGCTACAAGACCGCAGGCCTCGAGGTCTTCAGGAGACTGCTCCAGATGCTCACAAACGATCAGATCAATTATGGGATGAAACACTTTTTGGGAAACATGGACGTAGAGGCAATCAGCAGGGGCGAGCACCCAGACTTTTCCATGATTGGCAAAATGGGAATGATAATCCGCGGAGCCCTCAACAAAAAACTTGCGGATGGGCTTCGGTACACCACGCAACAGAACAAGTGGCTCACCGAGCACTATGCTAACTATCCAAAGACCCCCGATGGCTTTGAGGAATGGCGCAAAAAACTGCTAAAGACTATGAACGAGTCCTACGAGCATCTTGCCAAATGGGACAACTGATTTTAAATAAAGTAAATCTCCTTTTAGAATCATGCTAAAAGCATCCACTACATATCTTGACTGGAACAATTCCCTAGAAATTCTTAACAAGGCAAACGAGTCAGGCCTCTTTGTTTTGATCATAGGCCCCAAGGGCACAGGCAAGACCTCGCTTGTCAGGGAGTTTGCGACAAAAAAGGGCGTAAACCTGGAATCAATCAACTTTAGCCTGAGGACGCGCGAGAGCCACCTAGTCGGCACAAAGACCTTGGTGGAAGGAACCGTCGGGTTCGACGAAGGCATTCTGATAAGATCAATGAAGGACGGGAGCTTTCTGTATTTAGATGAGCTAAATGCCGCAGAGGCAGACGTCTTACTGAGATTGGATGAGGCACTTGACGATCGAAGGCAGATAGTCCTAAAAGAGTCGAGCGGCGAGCTCATCACCGCAGACCCAAAATGGTTTGTAATTGCAACGATAAACCCAATGTCACATGTTGGGACAAAGGAGCTGCCGCCGCAACTGCTAAGCAGATTCCCAGTAAGGATCCGGCTCGACTATCCGCCGGAGCAGACGGAGCTTGAAATAGTAAAGAGGTACGTCTCCGGCGCGCACGACGACAAGCTTCGCCAGGGAATAAAGCTTGCAAATAGTTTGCGTGAGGCAGCAGCAGTAGAGGAAATGTACTATTCGCCAAGCCTCCGCGAGACGATTGCATTTGGCAAGCTTTTGGATGTCGGTGTTGACGTAAAAAAGGCGGCAAATATTGTGTTTGCAAACGTGTATGCGCAGTGGGGAAACGTCGAATACCAAAAGGTAAATGACATAATCACGTC
>CAZITM010000060.1:0-9230 GCA_964542205.1 uncultured Candidatus Nitrosotenuis sp. | reverse complement strand
CCTATTAATCAGTCTTTGAGAAAAGTTTCAAGACAAAAAACTGGATAAATTCTACGCAATCATTTTAATATTTTGTACCTATCCACTCATAGGAAATCCCCCATACAAGTAACCGGAAGGTTGCTGTGCCAGCCAAAGGATCTTGGGAGATATTTTTTCCTCCCAAGATCATAATTGTAAATTATTATTTTTAGAAGGGTTGCCGTTTCATTAGTTCGGTTTCTGCGTTCTTTATTCTTTGAGAATCTGCCACGTCATAACTCATATCTATAAGCTCAGTTACTGAGCTGATCGGAACTACCTCATCGTCTTTTTCATTTATTGCGTCATATTCTAAATTAAATAACGTGTCCATGCTATCGGCAAGAATCATGCGTACTTCTTTTATGTAGTCTACCAGGTCTGCATCATCATTCATGGGATCAATGTACAGGTTCAACCACTAATTAATTTTTTAATTGTTTAAATCATGCACCTAGGCGTGAAAATATCTTTTCATGCTATTTGGTATTTAGAAGAAAATCACGTTTTTTCATTAAAATAAATAATGTCATGTCGACAAGACACACATGATAGGAACGGATCTCGAAAAGTGGCGCCGAACTCATTATTCTAACCAACTATCTGCGGGGATGGCAGAATCCGAAGTTACAGTAATGGGCTG
Organism: uncultured Candidatus Nitrosotenuis sp.; assembly: GCA_964542205.1. Classification (GTDB taxonomy): domain Archaea; phylum Thermoproteota; class Nitrososphaeria; order Nitrososphaerales; family Nitrosopumilaceae; genus Nitrosotenuis. The sequence goes on along the minus strand of CAZITM010000060.1, from coordinate 8,566 downwards.
GGTTCTAAGTGTCCGAGGCCATGGAAACATTTCGTTTATGATGCTAAAGGACAAAGAAGGTGAGATCCAAGTGGTGGCAAAGGCAGGAAGCTGTCCAGACGAGATACGAGAAAAAATTTCACAGCTAAAGGCCCACTCATCAGTCGGCATATTGGGCATTGTCAAGCCTTCAGAAAAGGCGCCAGGGGGAGTTGAGATCCTTCCAAAAGAGCTCAGAGTCTTTTCAGAAGTGGAAAAATTTCCGCCATTTGAGCCATACGCTAAAACGGTCAAAAACATCGACACTAGACTTGAGATTAGGGCTATTGATCTTAAGCGCAAGTCATTGCAGCACATCTTCAAGGTTCGAAGCCAAGTTCTAAGGTCAATTCGTGATTATTTTTACGAAAACTCGTTTTTAGAGATAAACACACCAAAGATGATTGCCACTGCGACAGAAGGGGGGGCTGCGCTGTTTCCGATATTTTACTATAACAAAGAGGCGTTTTTGGCCCAATCTCCCCAGCTGTACAAAGAACAGCTCACCATGAGCTTTGAAAAAGTCTTTGAGATTGCACCGATTTTCAGGGCAGAGCCATCAAGAACAAACAGACACCTCTCAGAAGCAATTTCAATAGATATGGAAGAAGCATACGTTGACTATGACGACATCATGGGAAGGATAGAGCAGATGATCAAGGCCTCAGTCAAGACAGTTGCAAACTATGCCAAAGAAAACCCTGACTCTGAATTTATAGTCCCGGCATTGCCAGATTCCATACCACGGTACACATATTCTGAGCTTGTAGAAAAGATGCAAAAAGCAGGGGCAAAAACAGAATGGGGCGATGATCTGTACCCCTCAAATCTGAAAAAGATAGGCCTTGATGGATTTTACTTTATTCGGGACTGGCCAACAGGCCCAAAGCCATTTTATGTCAAGGTAAGCAAGGACGACCCAAAGATCTCAGAGTCGTTTGATCTGATGTTTGGTGACCTAGAGCTTTCATCTGGCAGCACAAGGGTGGAAAAACGCACGGAGCTCGAAGAGCGAATGAAGAACAAGGGCCTCAAAATCGACGCATTTGAGTATCATTTACGAGCGTTCGACTATGGAATCCCGCCACACGCAGGTTGCGGCATTGGTCTAGAACGTCTCATGATGGCACTTACTGGTACTGAAAACATAAGAGACACAACATTTTACCCAAGAGATGTAGACAGGCTAACGCCATAGGTGTTACATATGGTTACTAAAGAAGACATAGAACACGTTGCAAAACTGATGAAAATCGACATAGGTGACGCCAACGAATATTTTGAAAGAATCCAGAAGATTCTGAATTATTTTGACAGTCTTGACAAGGCAGACGTAGGGTCAGAAGAAATTCAGATGCATGAAATCTCCATAAACGATCTCAGGGACGACAAGTACATCCCATTTGAGTTAAAACTGATTTCCAGCCTAAAAACATACAAGGGAAGCTATGTCAGAGCGCCAAAGATGAGCTAAGTTGAACCTAACAGTTTCTGCCACCGAGTACATTAGCAGTGTAAAAAACGGCGACACGACAGTAGAAGAGTTCACGGCAAGAACACTTGAACAGATAGCAAAACACGACTCGAAGCTGCATGCATATCTGTCAATTGATGATACTGCACTAGATCGTGCAAGACAAATTGACAAAAAAATAAATGCAAAGGAAAAAGTTGGCGCGTTTTGTGGAATGCCGATTTCAATCAAGGACAACATTTGCATCAAAGACAGGAGAACGACATGTGCATCAAAGATGCTTCAGAATTTTGTTGCACCATATGACGCAACAGTAGTATCAAAACTAAAATCAGAAGACGCAATACTGATTGGAAAAACAAACCTTGACGAATTTGCGATGGGGGCTACGACCGAGTTTTCTGCATTTGGCCCAAGCAGAAACCCATGGAACCCTGATTATGTTCCAGGTGGCTCCTCTGGAGGCAGTGCAGTTTCCGTAAGTGCTCTAGAATGTGTTGCGTCTCTTGGTTCTGACACAGGGGGTTCCGTCAGAAACCCCGCGAGCTTTTGCTCAATAGTTGGGCTCAAACCCACATACGGCCTTGTTTCAAGATATGGTCTAGTGTCATATTCAAACAGCATAGAACAGATAGGCCCTATGGGAAGACGCGTAGAAGACGTAGCTCTTGTCCTAAACCACATAGCTGGCAAGGATTCAAACGACAACACGACTATCGATAACAAAAATCAGGATTATCTGAGCAGAATAGATGCCGGAATAAAGGGCAAAAAAATCGGAATAATCTCGGAAATGAGCAAAGGCCAGGGATTGGACAAAAATGTCGAAAATGCCTTTTGGAAGGCCGTATCATCGTTTGAAAGCCTCGGTGCAAAAATCGAGGAGGTGTCGCTTGATCTGGTCAAATTCACGGTTGCGACATATTATGTGCTGACCACCGCAGAGGCCGGAAGCAACCTCTCAAGATACGACAATCTAAGATACGGATATGATCTTGATTTAGAAGGTTATGAATTCAAGTCATACATCTCAAAAGCAAGAAAAAACTTTGGTCCAGAAGTAACCAGAAGAATGATTCTTGGTGGGTTTGTTCCTTCTGCGGGATTTGCCGGAAAATACCTCCTCAAGGCACTCAAGGTAAAAAGTAAGCTAAAAAAAGAGATCTCGGCGGCATTTAAGAAATTTGACTTTCTTATCTCTCCGACCGTCCCGATTCTGCCGTTCAAGTTAGGGGAAAAAATGAACGACCCTCTCGCAATGTATCTTGCAGACATTAACACAATTACCGCTAATCTCACCGGCATTCCTGCAATCTCTGTTCCATTTGAGATTCATAACGGGTTACCAATAGGAATACAAATTCATGCAGATGTGTTGCAAGAGGCACAACTGTTACAGGCAGCGTACGCGTTGCAAAGTACGACAAAACTACGGGTGGCACCGCTGTGATAGGGCTGGAAATACACTGTCAGCTGACAAGGCTTGAAAGCAAGTTGTTTTGCCCCTGTAAGGCAAACTATAGAGAGTTTGAACCAAATATCAACATCTGTCCCATTTGTATGGGCCTGCCAGGAACTCTGCCGAGGCTAAATCAAAAGGCAGTGGAGAAGGCAACTACCATTGCACTTGCATTAAACTGCCAGATTCCCAAAAAAATTGGATTTTTCAGAAAAAACTACTTTTATCCAGACTTACCAAAAAACTTCCAAATAACCCAGCTTAACCTCTACGGCCCTACCAGTATTGGTGAAGGAGGCAAGATCTCAATAGAAGGAAAAGACATCAGAATACGCAGAATCCAGCTAGAAGAAGACCCAGGCAGGCTAATCTACGAGGGTGCATCGGAGCGCACACAGATTACACTTGTCGATTACAACCGAGCAGGCACTCCCTTGGTAGAAATAGTGACCGAGCCAGATTTTGAGAATCCACGACAGGTGAGACTATTTTTGAACATTCTGTCAGATTTACTCGAGAACCTTGGAGTTTCCGATCCGACCCTTGAAGGGGCTATGCGTGCAGATGCAAATGTCTCCGTCGGCGACGGCCCAAGAGTCGAAATAAAAAACATCGGATCGTTTTATGACCTAGAAAAAGCAATACACTTTGAGCTCACAAGACAAGAGAGTCTCAAATCAAGAGGAATTTCTATTTCTCAAGAGACGAGGCATTGGGACGACAAGCGAAAAATCACAATTTCCTCGAGATCAAAAGAAGAAGACGAGGACTATAGGTACATAGTCGAAGGTGATATACCATGGATAGTTCTTGACTCACAATCAATTGAAAAATGGAAAAAGAACATGCCTGAAAGCGTCAGCTCAAAAAGAGAGAGGTACATAAAAGACTACGACATACCTGCACAGGTTGCCGATGTTCTGTCATCTGACAAGTATTGTTCGGATTTATTTGAGGCAGCACATACCAAATCAAATGCAAAAGAAATCGCCAACATGATCACAACTGATTTGATGGGATTAGTCGATACGCGAGAAAAAAGAGAACAGTCAAAACTCACACCCAAGCATCTTTCTGACCTAGCTGCTGTCATAAGTGGAGGCAAAGTCACGCGCGCTTTGGCAAAAAACGCGCTGCAAGAAATTGTAAAGACTGGCAAAACAGTTTCAGAAATTGTTTCTCAGACAGGGCTTGGAAAGATATCAGATGAATCAGAGCTTGGCAAAGTCATCGATGAGGTAATAAAAGAAGAGGCTGCTGCCGTACTGCAGGCAAAAGAAAACCCACAGACGATAAACTATCTGGTCGGAAAAGTGATGCAAAAGACAAAAGGCAAGGCAGATCCTGCCATAACCCTGAGGATCTTTAAAGAAAAAATCTCATAAACGATTTTTCAAAAATTGATGCAGACAAAGCCGAAATTCCGCATAATCTCAAAAATACCAGAATTTAGCTACCTTGGCACACAAGTATTGCAAGGTTAAACACGTGATAGCACACGACATTGCACAAATACTGCAGGAGTATTATCTTGAAAATACGCGCGGCCGCAAGGCTTTTTGGACTACCAAGTTTGCAGAGGCCGGAATCACCAAAGATGCTGGAAAAACGGCGATTTCATGCGCAAGAAAGCTTGGAATCAAGATTTCCTAAAACTATAGATGCTGGCCAAGTTCCAGCCTTTAGCGTCATAGTTTCTTTATCTCCTGTGTAACAAGTGGTAAAAATGCGCCAACGTCGGTAACAATTCCTAACGCTTGCCAGGTACCCCTATCCATAAGCTTTGTAACTGTTGGCTGGTTGATATCCACAACAATTACCTTTACGTTTGCAGGAATCATGTTTCCAGTAGCGATAGAGTGCAGCATGGTTGAAACCATTATTACCATTTTTGCATCCTTGAGGAGATCCTTGTATTTTCTCTGCGCCTCTGCAGTGTCTGTGATTACGTCGGGCAAAGGGCCATCATCACGTATGGATCCTGCAAGAACGAATGGAATCTTTCTTTTCACACATTCATACATTATGCCTCTCTTGAGTTTTCCAGTTTTCACCATATTTGCAATTGAACCGGCCTTGAAAACGGCATTGATGGTATCCATGTGGTTTCTGTGACCTTTTACAGCAAGTGAGCCGTCGTGGACATTCATTCCAAGCGAGGTTCCAAGTGTAGCGTATTCAATGTCGTGCACTGCAAGCGCATTTCCTGCCAGAACTCCGTCAATGTAACCTAGCCTTATCAATTCTGCCACAGAATCCGCAGCCCCAGTGTGCACTATTGCAGGACCGCCGACAATTATTATTTTGCCTTTTTTCTTTTTTGTCATGTAGATATCTTCAGCTACTTTTTTTGCAATGTGCTGGGTCGGCCTCTCGCTTGAGCTGCTGCTACCCATGAATTCAAATACATTGGAACCCTCACGCGGCCTCTCTGGGGGCATAACCTTTACTCCAGATTCGCCAACTACTATCAGATCTCCTTTTTTGACATCACGTATTGGAACGCATCTTGCTTTTCCAGATTTTACTACGATGCATTTATCCATCATCATGTTTTCAACCGTAATCCATTTTCCGCCAAGCAGGATTTGCGTGGTGTTGTTCGTGGTGCTGTAGAAATCATCTGGCATCACCATGTCCTTTGGTGCGGCCTTTAGCGTTACTTCCTTTCCTATTGTTGGGGTAGCTCCTACGCGATACACCTGCTCCAATATTTTGTTAAGGTGCGCCTCGTTTTTTCCCTGAATCTGTAATTTTGCGTAGCTTGGATCCTTTTTCTTTTTCCCAACCTGCATCGTAACGACTTCAAACTCTCCGCCAAGATCCATAATGACGTCAAAGATTTTGGTAAGTATCATAGAGTCAATTAGGTGGCCTTTTACTTCGACTTCGGATGAGAATTTGGTCATTCTTAGCATATCCTGGCATGACAATTTAAAAGATATTCAATGCACAATAATTGACACGCCTAGGCTCTTCTTTTACTAGACGGGCAAAATGACCTTGCCCTTGAATTGAGGTATCCCGTCTTTTTCAAAAGACGTAAGCAGTTTGTCACGCAGCTCCTTTGATACTCCCTGCACTATTGCCTTTGAAAATCCGTCCTTGTCGCATAAAGACACAATATAGCCGCTGGCGTCCGTCAAAACAAATCCGCTCGATTCGTCAACTATTGCGTAAAAATTTTCCTCACCTACTGGTTCCCAGACATCTGATTTTGTGTCACGTAGTGCCAGTGCAGGCATTGCCCTATTGTTTGTCAGCTTGTTTAGATATTCTCGTGATGCCTGAACGCGTTTTTGCCCGATCTTTAATGCTTGGAAGTATTGCATTGTATTAGTTTTAGCATTTTATTCGGATTTATCAAGCTATGGCGTAAAGACCCCCGGACTTGTCCAGCAGTGGTTCACTATTAAAACGTAACAAAAGAAACAATTTGGATGTGCTGTCGACAGCATTGTTATATTACGTTTTGTGAAATTGCATTTGTTGCCACTGTCAAGTAGTGTCATAGCCAGCCTAAACGAGATAACCAAGCAAATAGCAGGCAAAAAAGACGTCTCAGACGATGACGCTGAAATGATAAAACGGGTCTTTTACAAAATACTCTCAGGCGGAAACAGGTATGACATAGATGAAATAGAGTCGTGGTTTGCAAACGAGACAGGATTGGCTTCCAAACAAATGGTAATCAGAATAACAAACATGTCTCATTATGTCAAATCCAGATTCGAGCAAAACCCAAAAAAATTCAAGATGCTCTCTAATGACGACGAATGTGGGTGCGATTAAATCTCTAGTTTTTCTAGTAATCTTGATACGGTCTTGCTGTTTTCCTGGCGTTTCGCTAGGATCTCATCCAGGCGTTTTTTGTCAGCGCTACGGTTTGCACCGGACAAAATCTGGAAATACTCTTCATCGAGTGTGTTGTTTGCTTGGAGTCTTTTGATTATCTCAAACAATATGCCAATAAGCTCATTTTGGGCTCGAATCAACTCGTCTTTGTCCTGCTCTGCCATCTAAATACACCTAGTTTTTGTTATTTGTAAGTCTTACAGGAATTCTGAGAGTGTTTTTTTTAGATACGGGTCAGTTATTGTGGTTTTAGCAGACTTTAAAAACGGCGCAAGTTGTCTTTTTGAAAATCCGTCCTTTTTGTACTCGTTTGCCTGTATTGCCATTTCGAGTTTGTCTATCTGGTGTAGTAACTGCGCTTCCTTTGACGAGTTTCTTTGATAGTCTTGCCAAATTCTCCAGTATTGCGACTTTTGCGATTTGGCAAGGTTTCTCAAAATAGTCCGCATTGCAAGATTTTCGAGTTTTTTCTTTTCTGGTTTTGATTTCTGATCCGGCACAAGGTCTCCAGTTACCGTCTCTGCAAGGTCATGCAGTAGTGACATTTTGATAATTTTTTCCGTGTCGAGTTTTTTTAAATCAGATACTACCATCGCCATTACAGTCATAGAATAGCAATGATCAGCTACAGATTCCGGGTTTTTCAATCCGAGTTTGTCTTTCCATCCCTGACGATAAACAGATTTCAACTTTAGAACGGTCTGGAAAAATTCAGCTAGATTAGAACTTTCTTGTGTCCCCTTCAAGTAAACCTGATCCATGGTGAACCCGATCTATGTGTTTTGAAAGCTCATCTTTTGTTTTAAACTCCGATTGGCAGTACGGACAGTTAATCTTCTCTGACATAAACTAGCTAGATTTGTTGAATCTATTAAGTCAATCGAAGGGTTTTCCCACAGCAGACTGTGTCGATCAAGATAATAGTCTGGTTTTCCGTATTCTGATAATTGAAGATTTACACCAAAACTGGAGACGATGGAACCACCGGACTCCAAGGTGGAAAACGCGTCTCAAAATCCGATTTGAGGATTATTGCATATGGTGCAATCGATGAAATAAATTCGTGCCTGGGAATAGTGCTCGCACACGACCTTGACGACGATATCAAAAGCTTGTTGATGCGGATTCAAAACGAATTGTTTGTGGCAGGATCAGACCTTTCAGATCCGAATCTTGAACACGGGAAAAACAGAGTAACAGAATCTATGATAGAAAATCTCGAATCAAGCATTGACAGATTCGACGAAGAGCTCAAACCACTTGCCAATTTCATACTTCCAGGCGGACATAAAACTGCGTCGTATTTACACTTGGCAAGAACAGTAACAAGGCGCGCCGAAACTCATGTAATCGCACTTGCAAACCGTGAAAAGATCAACCCCTTTTGTGCAATATACCTAAATCGACTATCGGATCTTCTCTTTGTACTTGCAAGAACAATAAACAAAAGATCTGGGACTCCAGATGTCGTTTGGAAGACATGATGCGATCGATGCTATTGCTTTACAATGTAGATCTGCGGCAAAAAATCACAACTAGTACAAAACCCACTATTCATACTACCAAAAGACACTTTAATTGCTCACTTTAGAAAAAAACCGAGCCAAGGTAGCTCAGCCTGGGAGAGCACTCGGCTGAAGACCGAGCTGTCGTGGATTCAAGTCCCACCCTTGGCACATTTTTTATTTGACAGAACCGAACGTAAAGCCACCTAGAAATCATCCATAAAACTACACAAGACAGACGTGTTGTCCTGTAGC
>CAZITM010000059.1:0-9362 GCA_964542205.1 uncultured Candidatus Nitrosotenuis sp. | reverse complement strand
ATGCAGATGTTGATTATTTTAATCTGACAAATTGTTTGACACACTACACAATCATAATGTCAGAAATTTTCTGAGAGAATCAGGATCTCCTTATATAAAATGAAGTCGTAGTGGTATCGATGCCAAAGGACATAAGTTCTGAAGCATAAGGACGCGTGGCCAAGCAGAACAGTTAGGTGTTCCATCAGCGCATCTGCGTTGTGGCAATGAGAGGTGTTCTCTCGGCGTTCTGCGATTGCGGCCACGCCGCCGATTTTTCTAGCGAACGTTGGAAGCTCCAAAAACTATGATTGAATATATTACCATCATTCCAACCAAAATTGTAGATGATCAAGCGCGCCGAGATTCAGAAAATCGCGGAAAAATACACCGATTTTAGGGTCGGCGTCCTTGGAAGCCATTCTGCGCTTGAAATAATGGACGGTGCAAAAGACGAGGGACTCCAGACAGTCGTGATCTGTCAAAAAGGCAGAGACACGCCATACAGGAGATTCAAAAGAATTGCAGACGAGATAATCATGGTAAATGATTTCAGAGACATGGCGTCGGCAAAAATGCAAAAAATGTTCGTAGAGACCAACACCATAATAGTTCCGCACCGAGCACTTACGGCATACCTTGGATATGACATCATTGAAAACAAATTCAAGGTTCCAATATTTGGCAACCGCGCAATGTTTCAGGCAGAAGAGCGTAGCTTTGCAAAAAACCAGTACTACCTTTTAGAAAAATCCAAGGTAAGGCACCCAAAACTCTTCAGGAATCCAGGCAAAATAGACAGGCCCGTCATAGTAAAGGTGCAAGAAAAAGCCCGGAGGCTGGAAAGGGCGTTTTTTACAGCATCGTCATACAGCGACTATATCAAAAAATCCAAGGAGAGAATCAAAAATGGAATGATCAGAGCAGAAGATCTCAGAAAGGCAAGCATCGAAGAGCTTGTCATTGGAACATACATGAACTTTAATTATTTTCACACCCCGATTTCTGAGCAGGTCGACTTTGTAGGAATTGAAAGAAGATTGCAGACGAATCTGCATGACTACAACGCCATCCCAGCAAAGCAGCAGCTAGACATCAATGTTGATGTTCAAAACATCGAAGTAGGACACACACCTGCCAGCATCCGCGAGTCATTGCTGGAAAAGGTCATCGATATCGGAGATAGGTTTGCGGCCGGAGTAAAAAAGGTGTACCCGCCTGGAATAATAGGACCGTTTTCTCTTCAGAGTGTCATTACAAAGGATTTGGAGCTTGTCGTGTACGACGTTTCGCTGCGCGTCCCAGGAAACCCAATAGTTGCAACCACTTCACCATACACCAAATACCAGTACGGCAAGACCTTTGGGGTTGGACGAAGGATAGCGATGGAGCTGAAACGAGCCCATGAGCAAGGCGCGCTAGGCCAAGTGCTTAGCTAGGCTTCGACTTTTTCTTTTAGCAATGTCTTTCTTACTAGAATAGGGATGTTGTAAAATGCGGCAAGTGCTACTGCGTCTGATGCACGATAGTTCCTAAGCACAATATCTTTTTTGCCAGTAAAGTAAAGATTTGCCCTAAGGACGTTACCGCTTTCATAGACTTTGACCTTGACTAAAAACAGCTCGTTTTCCTCGCAAAGCTGCTCGATCATGTTGTAAATGGTAGGCAACGAGTCGCGCTTTCCCTCCACGAAGCTTTTGATGTGGCGTGCTACCTCGCCTGAAAAGGCTCGCATGTGGAATTCTTTTTTGTCGTCGGACTGCAAGACGATTATTCCCTCAAGGGCATACGGATCGATAAAGCCGACGTAGCTTATTTTTGCAGTGGAATAATCCGGTTCTTGTTTTTGATTGATATCCAAGGATACAGTTTCTATGCACATTATTTCTTATAAGGGATTTCACTGATCGGCGCAAAAAACATGAACAACTTATCAGTCCTACGCGGCTCTTAAATGCAAAACTCACAAAATGACATTATGAAAATCGACATACCACTTCCTTGTCCAGCATGCGGCGGAAAAATGTATTCAGTTGGCTATGATGCGCCTTTGAAGATATTAAAAGCCCGAACCTGGCACGTGTGTAAAGAATGCAGGTTCTCAAGAAGCGTTGAGGATTTTAAGAAATCTCTCTGCTGCGCATAACAGTAGAAGCTTTTCTTTTTTTCTAAAAGATTTAATGTAGTTGTTTTCAGCTGAAACCTAAATGGTTCAATCACGTGACGGCAGGTCACTTATCACAATCGGATTTGTGAGCATTGCGATTTTGTTTCTGATATATGCAAGACTTGGCAACGCCGAAGTCACGCCGTCTGCGCTTTCATCCATAGAAAGGCTAGGAGTTGCGTTTTATGCAATGATGGTTCTTGCGCTAGGGGCAATATCGTACGGGTTTTACCAGTACCACAGGCACAAGGTCCAGTCGGGAAAAGATGATTATTTTACAGTGATTGCGCAAGTAACATGGAACAAAAAGTCAAGAAGAATTTTTGCCGCAACCGGCATTGGATATGGTGTCTTTTTTGCCTTGACTTCGGGGATCTTGGTATACCAGCCGGATGTCACCTTTTCATATCACTATAACGTTCAGGTTCCATCAGCCCAGATTGTTCCTTGTTGCGGCGAAGTTGGATACGTCCCAAAGTTCATCTTTTACATAACAGAGCACATCGGCCTGCAGGTAATTCCGATAAATCTGGTTCTGCAGATTGCGGTTTCGTATTTGGTCGGCCTAAACGCCGCCATCGCAGCCAATGCATTTTCCATTCTTAAGGGTGGAACAGGCATTGGAAGCGTCGCAGCAGCTACTGGATTGTTCATTGCGTGTCCCACTTGTGCCGGAACGTTTCTTTCGCTTTTTGTCTCTGCATCTGGTGCTGTCGCGTTTACTTTGGCAATAACTCAGATGCAGACGCTTTTGATCGCAATCTCCATCCCCTTGCTTGTCTTTACACCAATAATCATGGCAAAAAAGATCAAAAACAGCGGCTGGAGATGTAGAATCGAGTCCTAGATGGATTTTTTCACTTCTGGTATCTGCCAGTTGCCAATGTCATAGCCGTCACGCCTTAGATACTTGAGGGCGAGCTTGTAGACCAGCTCGTCGTAATCTACTTTTTGCAGTATTTCAGACCACAAAACCTTGCCGTTTTGAGCGATGATTTTTTTGAACTCAGGGTTCAGCGCCTCTGCTATTTGCGCGCATTGATCAAAGGTCTTGCCGTTTTTGTATGCGCGCGTCCTGACATCGCATCTGTCCATATGACAATAACACACACCTGACATAAAAGTCCTATCCACTAGATCTTCTTTAGTTTCTCAACGATTATGTTGAAGATCTCCGAGTTATCCAAAAGGATGCACGGGATGTCGTTTTCCTTGCACGCCTGTCCGCTTTCCGTGTCACGCGTGATTAGAACCATGCCGTGTTCCTTTGCGTAGTTGATGATAGAATAGTCCGTGTGTAGTTTTTTGCCTTCGGCTATGAGTTTTTTTACAGAATAGGCGTCGTACCCAAGGGCGCGGAGTCTCTCGTCCCAGCCATCATCCATCTCGTCCACCAGAATCTTCATGTGATAAAGCTAGGAAATTCTGTATTTTTAAATCTAAAGGTGCGCGGTTAGCTTTGTGACCCGAGATATAATCGACATTTTCTTTGTAATGCTCAACTCTGGCTCCACTGTAAAGTAGACTGTTTTTCTTTTTGGGTACACAACTATCTGGGTCACCTTTTCTCGTTCTACGTGTACGTACTTTACCTTGCCGAGGCTTTTGTCGAACTCTTGTCGCATTTTTCTGCGCTGTGCGATTTGCTTACAAAAGTGCTCTTCTTCTTTTTGCGTTTTTAGCGAGGTCTTGCCCTTTTTCATTATAGACTCTAGGATGTTTCCACGCAGATCAATTATTGCCGCAAACCTCATACCGGAATCGATGCCAATTATCTGTTCTACTATTTTAAGAAGCGAGTTACGCGAGTTCAATTTTCTAAAACTCCAATCCAGCTAAATATAATTTAGCTGATTCATTAGGATCAAACACGACTTATTTTTGCTCGTGTGATATTGGATAATACAAAATTAAATCAGGTAATCAATTACCAAATACAGTGAAACCCAAGATAAGATCTGTTCTAACAGCGCTTGAAAGACGATCAAGACTTGAAAAATCACACAGAGTCAGAGTCGAGGCAGACCAGAGGATGCTTGCGATAACTAAGGAGACTGGGGAGTTTTTCCACACGCTTTTGCTTGGGATAAAGGCAAAGCGAGTACTCGAGCTTGGCACCTCGGTTGGATATTCCACGCTTTGGCTTGCAGACGCAGTGGCCACGCACCACAAGAACCCGCGGATCGTCACGCTTGAAAAAAACCCGGCAAAAATAGCAAGGGCTTCTAGGAACTTTGAGCGCGCAGGCGTATCTGGGATAATCCAGATAAGGCAAGGGCAGATACTTGAGATTCTAAAAAGGATGCCAAAAAGGCCGGTCTTTGACTTTGTCCTAGTTGATGCCGATAAGGAAAACGCAAAAAAATACTTTGACCTTGTCCTACCAATGACAAAGATCGGCGGCATAATTGCTACTGATAATGCGATATACCCGCAAAAATACCGAAAAATAATGCGCAGCTACTCAAAATACATTGCAAAAAAACCAAACGTCCTCACCGCCACGCTTCCGCTAGGAAACGGCGAAGAGATCTCCGTTAGAATATTCTAGCTATTCAACTGTCTTGTGATATTTTTTATCTGGGTTTTTTCTGATTGTAGATCCTTTGTAATGGACTTCTTTTTTTGTTTTAGTTTTCTTATTGTTATCATCTCTTTCTTTTTTTTGCTTGCGATGGCCGTCCTGTGTGATCTTATTTGTCTTGCAACCGCTGCTTTTTCTTTTTTGATGTTTTTTAGCTCCGACTCGGCAAGCTTGATCTGCTCATCGAGTCGGGTGCGCTCCTGAGTTATTTTATCAAGGAGCGCCTCTTCTTCTTTGATTTGAGATATCGACGGTGATGTCTTTTGAAGAATTCTTTTCTGCTCCTCTATTTTTGATGACAGCATCGACTGTTTTTGTTTTGATGCCGCCAGATATTTTTCATAGTTTGTTATTGTTTTTAGTAATTTTTCCTGTCTTGCTAGTTTTTCTTTTTCCTTTTTTATCTCGTTTTCAAGCTCGCGCTGCTGTGATTTTGTTTTTTGCATTATTGTTTCGTGTTCTTGTCTAATGTTTTGTAGCTGTTCTTTTTCTGCCTGGATCTTCTGGGCAGCCCTTGCCTGTTCTGCTAGCCTTTGTCGCTCTTGTGCTACTTGCCGCGCCAGTTCTTGCTCCTCGTGTTGGATATCACTGGTCAGCTTTTGGTATTGGCTTTTGACCTCAGATAGGCTCGCCTTTTGGACAGTAATGTCGCTTTCTAGGCGCGCTTGTTCCTGCCTCAGTCGTATAGTCAGTCGGTCGCGCTCCTCTCTTGCCTTTTCTAGTTCTGCCTCTTGTTGCTTGATTTGTTCTACGAGTCGTGATTGTTGCTGAATGGTTTGTCGCTCTCTTTCTATTTGCTCTTGCAGTCTTTGCTGCTCTATTGCGACCTGTTTTTCAAACTCTTTTCTGTCAAGAATTATCTGCATGAGTTTTGATTGCTCAATTTTGAGTTTTTCTGCCTCTGTTTTTTCCCTGTCAAGTGTTTTTTGCTCATCCAGGATTTTTTGTCGGATGTTGTCTAGTCCTTCTTGCTTCCAACCTTTTGGCATCGTTGGCTGTGAGCGGATTGTCGGTGGTGGTTTTTCATGTGTTACAAGATCCTCGGCCTTTTGGCCCAGAATGGTCTCTAGTTTTGCGATTTTTTCGTTTGCCTGCAGTATCTGAGTTTTTAGTGACTCTACCGTATCACGGTCTGGTTTTTCTTTTCTTATGGCGGCATAGTCAACCTTTTCGCCTAGCTTTGCACTCAGGTACTGCTGGTCGGAGCGGTACAGAGTCTTTCCCTGCTTTAGCGATTCTAGTATGAATTGCAATCGCCCTAGATCGCCGTTTCCAGACGTAATTAGTCTCTGAACTTTTGCCAAGAGTCCTTCGTCTGCACTGGCTTTTTTTTCAATCCCTATTTCTTGGGCGAGTTTGGCGTCTAGGTATTTTTGATCAGTCGAGTATAGATTGCGCCCCTGTTTTAGCATTGATAATATGTGGGTGAGCCTTCCCCTGTCACCGTTTCCAGACGTAATTAATTTTTCAACAAAAGCTTTGGTCTCTTCGATGGTTAAAGTCGCCATGCTCTGCCTTTTTTGTATGCACCACTTGTATTTTAATAACTATCAGGGATCGTAAAGAACGCGGCAAATAACTATACAGACTGCCCGACGTTGATTTTTAGTGAAAGTGTAGGCGATAGCGCCGATGGGTTGTTGATGCTTTCCCAGACAAAGATTGTGGCCTCGTATTTTCCGGCCTTGCTTGGGATCCACGATATTGCTGGCGAAAACGATTGTGCTGGCTCCAGAACTCCTGTCAGCCATGCAAGAAAGACCGTTATGCCGTTTTCGTCCTGGATCTGAACAATATATGCAAAATCCTGCTCAATGTCCTGATTGTTTTGCAGGTCTGCTGCTATCTGTATTTGTTTTCCAGCCTCGACGGATTTTGTCGCTGTGCTATCTACATGTACTGGCGAGTCTGCAACTACAGAGCCTGCCATCAGCAATGTGATAACTGCAACTACATACATCATAGTTGGGATTAATCATCGGATTGATAAATCATCGTCTTCTTGCTTGTGCTCATCCATATATTCCAGTGCACACTTCGTTGAGCAATAATTCGAAGCTCTGTTCACAAATTCCTTGCCACAGTTTCTGCACTTCAACTAAGACTGGTTTGGTATTTTTTCAATTATAAACCTGTGAATCGGAACCAAAAATGGAAACGCATGTAAAAAGTTTTGACATTTAGCTTTTTTCTTTTTTATTTGGCAGATGGGCTTGGCGAGTTTTTCTCGCCAGGTCCGGCATCAATCCCATCTACTGAGTCATTTGTGACATCTTTCTATAAAAGATAAACGAAGAAATTATCTAGTATTTCGCAATTCCACACTTGGCGTAATATTGTTGGTGGTATTCCTCTGCCTTGTAGAATTCCTGTGCAGGCTTGATCTCAGTTACTATCGGTCTTGCAAACATGCCTGATTTTTCCAGCTTCTCCTTTGATCGTTTTGCTGTTTTTTCTTGCTCTAAATCGTGGTAAAATATTGCGGAGCGGTACTGCACACCAATGTCTGGGCCTTGCCTGTTGAGCTGGGTTGGGTCGTGTGAGCTCCAAAAGACGTCAAGAAGGTCCTCGTATGATATCTTTTTCGGATCGTACTCTACTTGAACCACCTCGGCGTGTCCTGTGGTATCAGTGCAGACATCCTCGTATGTTGGGTTTTTCATCCAGCCTCCGCTGTATCCTACCATCGTATTTGTGACTCCCTTTGTCCTTCGAAAAATGTCTTCTACGCACCAAAAACAACCTGCGCCAAAGGTAGCTTTCATGTCGTAACTATGAATTGCCTAAATTAAAACGATTTTCCAGATCATTTTTCATACAGCCAGACGTCGAATTTTGTAAGCGGGACGTTGAGATTGTCAGGTATTATCACCAGCAGTCCAGAACTCTTGGCTACATTGCTGCACGTTCCAGAAAAGCTTGCATAATTTTTGCCAAAGCAGCCGTCATAGTATTGGAATTTTTCGCTGCCCTGATCAAAGTTTTCCTGTTCTTGAATAGACGGCACGAAATAGACATCAAATCCAACGGCATTGTCGTTTATCCTTACTGCATAGTCAAAGGAGGTTGTTTCTTTTTCGGTGCATATCGGGATGAACTGTGAGTATCCTGCCTTGATTTGCGATTCGTGTTCTTTTTCGTCCTGCTTGCTTTTGACTGGCGTGTATAGATTTATGTTTGGGTCTGGGCTCGTTTGCAGGCCACTCATGTATTCTATTTGGTGGCGCACGACGTCTGCACCAAACCTTGCATAGTGAGGCTCCCAGACGTCGTGGCAGTTTGTATTGTCGTGCTGGATTAGGATGTAGGATTTTCCGTGCACGTACCTCAGCTCATCGACGTTTGTTTCCTTTGTCATCTGCAGCCTTGCTTGGGGGTTGAGCTGCTCAGAGTCTGTCTGCGACCAGATGTTTGTAATGTCATATACAATATTTCTTGGGTAGCTTTTCCATTCCTGCTGCAGGTGCACATACACCGACTGCTTGTTTATTGCTTGCTGCTGGAGCACAAACGCCCCGAACATGTAATAGAGTACGACTAGGCCAATTATTGCAAGTCCGATGATGTGAAATGTGCGCATCTATTGGTTTGGGTTTGGCGGGGTTTTTGAAAGTTGTCATTATTTTCTATTATGGTTCAGATATGGACTGTCCGGTTTCATGATAGTATTTTCGTTCTATTTCTTTCAGTCTCTTCTGCGCGTTGTTACTGTGTGGCTTGCGCTTGAGCAGTTTGTATTCCTCAACCAGTTTTTTGAGCTCAGAGCGCTTCATGTTTTTTATCTTTTTGGAGATATTCCTTTGCTCAGAATAGCCTTCGACCTTTTTTGTGGTATCGAGTGATTTGTAAAAAGATTCCCAATATGAAAAGTGCTGGGCAACAAGTCGGCATCTTCTAGGAAAGATTTGTGTCGTTTAGGCATTTTGTAGTTTAACAACGGAAATCATCTCAGGGCTTTTCGGATAAGCAAAACAGATGTTGCAGGTATACCAAGATAGATTCCCGAGTTGAGCAAAATTATTCCGATTCCGTATCCGAGCATTTGCTGCTCAGAGTCAATATCTACGTAATTAAGAATTGAAAGTGTGTAGAGCATCGGAGTTATTGTTGCCATCACTGCTTGCTTGAATGCAGGGCTTTGTCTTTCCCAATCTGCAATAGTTGGCGAAAACGAATAGTACACTCCGTTGAACATTTCCATAAATGTAGCGCCAGAACTTGTTCTAAGCAAAGTGTTTTGGCGCAGTTCCCTGAGATGTTGTACCTGTGGTGCAAGCTCAGTTCCAAAAGCAGCAGTTGCCACAAGGCAGCCTCCGAACGGCTGCTTTGATCCATCAAGCACGCATATGCCTCCCTCAAGTCTCGTCCCCTCACCGCAGGTTATTTTCTGCGGCTCTGGCTCTGCCACGCCGACTATCTCATAGATTGTCTGATCTGGAAAGTTTCTGTCAAACCATGCACGATATTCAGAATCAGAGTTGTATCTGTTGATATAGTATTGAGGATCTTTGTTCGGATCTGGAAATCCCGGAATGTGTGTCTTTTTCGGACCAGATTGCACAGGTGCTGGTTCTGGCTCGGGTTCAGGTTCGGGTTCTGGTTCCGGCTCATACTCTGCAATAACACACACTC
>CAZITM010000058.1:0-9424 GCA_964542205.1 uncultured Candidatus Nitrosotenuis sp. | reverse complement strand
GCCTTGTTGGAAATGGAATTGCATCAAAGAGTGAAGGCAAAGGTTCGCGCATTGCAAATATTATCATTGGAGGAATTGTGATCGGCTTTTCGTTAATTTTGTTTGCATATCCAGGCTTAACCCTTGTTTTAATGGTGATTTATCTTTCAGTAGGGTTACTCTTCAATGGAATAGGCAGCATAGTTTCTGGAATCATTGGACAGACTATCCATGCAAAAACCGTAGAACAATAAGAAGAATTATTATTTTTTCGTCGGTATCGCAGTGGGAATTGTTTTTCTGATTATAGGTCTGTACTCGTTACTTTTAAAACAAGCATTTGATTTTACGTGACGGTCTTTTGTTTATTCAAAAAGCCTAAAAATAGCGGGTCTAGTGGTATCCGTTCCGTTATCGGTTCGAATTTGCGATTCAATATTTTTACAGCAGAGTCAGCTTTGAGGGTTTCTAAAAATCGCTTGGGTTGCTTGTACAGCCATAAATTTATTTAAATGAGAACAAATATCTAATTATTCTTATGGCAGAAGACATTCAATACATCAAAAGACAGATTAAGAAGGAAATGAATCACCTCAGAGATCTCTATAGCAAGATAAATCGAATTGAAAGAAAGAAAGAAACTGAAAAACACAAAATCAAGAAACTCGAGCAGGAACTAATGAGGAAAAATCCCAACATCGAAATCGATCGAGAATTATTGTCACTGGTCGGCACCGAACCATATAATCCGCCTTCCCAAGATAAGGAAGTGGTGAGACGTATAACATCTGAACGTTATGGCTAGTACAAGGCCCAACGTTTTTGTCGATGTAAACATTTTTGTTGATATTTCTGAAATGCGTCAGGGTTGGAATAACAGCTTTGAGGTGATAACTGGGATTAGAAAAGAAAAATACAATGGTTACATTTCAGCATTCACAGTTCCGATTCTATACTTTCGCAGGATACGAATAGAACCAGACAAGGAAGCAAGAACCAATGTGTGGAAACTCATCAACGGCCATCATATAATTGAGTTGACTGAATCGGTATTAGAGCAAGCCAAACAGGATGTCAGATTCAGAGATTACGAAGATGCAATACAATATTACTCTGCAAAAACAAAATGTGATGTTATTGTTACTAGAAACAAGAAGGATTTTCCTCACAGGGATATCAAAGTCATGAATCCTGAAGACTTTCTGAATAGTTATAGATGATTTGTTTCCGTTGATTTCTGCTTTATTTAAAGCAAAAACAGTGTAAGAAGTTCAGTTCTTCCAATTCTTTGCTCGCATTCTATTGTGTCAGAATCCCATTAAGAACAATAAAGGAGCGGGTCTAGTGGGATTCGAACCCACGACATAAGGATGTCTCCAAGTAATTTTAAGAGTCCTTCGCTCTACCTGGCTGAGCCATAGACCCCGAGCAAGACACACTTGTGAGGTTATAAAATCATAGCGAGAGCGCCATAAATGAGATATAATTTAGTTTGAAGCCTTGGCTTCGATTTCGTTGTATTTTTCCAGAATTGCGGTAAGAACAGTTGATACCGGCACGTTGTTCATCTTCTTTTTCTCTGCCAGAAGCTTCTGGTATGCATCGAGTGTGATGTATACTGGGATGGAGCCGTTTCCTTCAAGCAATCCTTTTACCTTGTACAGAGCGCTTTCCATTCCCCTTTCTGCGGACTTGGCGAACTTGATCTTGCTCAAAAAGCCGCCTATTGGGCCAAACGGCATCTCATAGTTTACTGTCATGGTAACGTTGGTGAGTCTTTCCGACTTTGGAGTAAATTCGGTCGAGATATCCCAGCTCTTGAACGGACCGCTGGTCATTTTTGCTGCGATCCTTCTTTCTCTTTCGAATTCGGTCGTCTCGCAGTCCCATTCGAGTCTTTTTCCGCCAAAGTCGCCTACAATTCTAAATGTTGTCCCCACACCCATTCCCTCTTTGATCTCCATAGGAATGACTGTCATTGCGACGCCTTTTCCGGTCATTTGATCGGATACGTGTTCAGGTCTTGCAAAATACGTAAAAACTGCGTCGATCGGTGCCTTGATGTCAAGCGATTTTTTGACTGTGGTCAACGATTGGGCTTTTTCAAGTCTGCATTTAAAGCTTTTGTCATTTTCCGAAAAAGAACCATGTGATATATTGGACATCGGCTTGAGCAGATCGTGCTCAGGTTTGCGTTTTTCGCGCTTTTGATCCTTTCATTTTTGCCACAGGCAAGTGCGCACTCGCTTTTCAATTCGGCCGAGTCCACAATTGGGGACAGCCGTGTTCAGATCGCAACCGATCCAGAGATCCCAGGTGTCAATGAAAAGGCCAAGATATTGTTGCGCGTAACGGACCTAAACCTCGAGGAGGTCAGGCGGTTTACCGTCGGAGTCAGAATATTTTACAACGATATCCAAATTGACGGCATAGCACCCCAGTCAATAGACGGCGGGCACTGGGACTTTGACTATGTCTTCAAAGAGCCCGGAAACCACATCTTCAGAGTAGACCTGTACGATTCGCAGGGTGCGCCAGTCACGCACACCTTTAACATAAGCACGCAGAACCCATTTGGCTACATCTTTATCTATGTCATAGTGTCTGGCGCGATCGGCCTTGCTGTATTGGTTGGCTACATCTACCTGCCAAAGAGATTCAGAAAGGCTAGGCCCTAGTTTGGATGGTTGCCTTGCCTAGCCTGAAGGCAAATATCGCAGTCAGCAGCGTCATCGCAAAGAGCAGAATGCCGATTCCGAGGTGTATAGCTACCAGCAGTGCGTGGAGCTTTAGGTCTATTACCAGTGCTCCAAGTGTTATCTGAGTCACGACGAACACGGATGCAAGTGTGCTTGTCAGCTTGATCTTTTTGTCGGCGTTTTTGTTTAGCCACACTCCAATCGTGGTTGCGATGATCAGGGTCCCTGTAGTTGCAGCGACGAATCTGTGAATCCATTCTATTAGGTATTCGTTGTCCGGCAAGATTCCGTTTGGACAGAGCGGCCAGTCAGGGCACGATAGGCCGAGGCCTGCGGCAGATACGTATCCGCCGATAAACATCAAAGTATACAGGACTGCAAGAGCTGCTAACGACAGATATTTTAGAAACAAGCTACTCTACTATGAAATCGCCTTGCATTCCAAGTGCTGCATGGCCTGGAACCGTGCATATGTAATGGTATGATCCTGGTGCTCCCGCAGTAAAGGTCACCTCGCCCGTCTCGCCTGGCTTTAGTGGGTTGTTTGCAGACCTGATGGCTGAATTAAAGACTAGCGAGTTTGGATCGTCCACATCTGATACTATGCCAAAGGAGTGGAACGATTTTCCGTTGTTTGCCACCCTGATTGTGACGGTGTCACCAGATTTTACTGTGATCTTTGGGTTGTTTCCCTCCTCTCCGGGGAGTGCGTCAAATGCCAGAGTCCTAAAGTCTGCAGACTCGACGAAGCTCAGATCAAAGTCGTGGCTGACGCCTGTCGGCGCTGCGGCTTGCGGTGCTGCGCCCTTGGGGCCTACGATGATTTTGCCGACCATTCCCATTTCCCGGTGTCCTGGGACGGTGCAGATGTAATAGTACGTTCCTTCTTTTGCCGGCACAAAGTGGGACTCTCCACCTTCGCCCGGCTTTAGCGGGTTGTTTGCGCTTGCTATCTCGGTGCCGGGGATTATTCCCTCAAATCCTTCCTCTGCGGCAGTCACGCCAAACGCATGGAATGACTTGCCGCCGTTTTTGACTATGAACTCGATTTTGTCGCCGACGTTTGCCTGTATGTCTGGGTTGTGCCCTTCTTCCCCAGGCAGCGCATTAAATGCCAGAGTCCTAAAATCTGCAGACTCAACAAAGGCAAGCTCGACGTCAAATTCCTTGCCAGTCACTGCTGCCTGCTCCGGGGCTGGGCCTATCACCATCTGGCTTCCGGGCGGAAGCGATATCCAGTAATCCCAAAAGCTGAAAAAGAGAACGCCGCCGGCAATGCACACTCCGCACATTATTGCCAGCATCTTTGCGGTCCTTGCCGGGCTTGTCCTGTAGATTGGTTCTGTGTGTTGTTCCATGGCTTATCAGTGGTGTGGCGTCTTTGCCTGGTATGGGAAGTAGTATTTTCCGCCGAGGCCCCACGGGTCGTCCATGTTTGCCTCTTTGCCTTTTGCGGAACTGTATATCATGTTGAATATCCAAAGTGCCATGCTCACTCCAATTATCATTGCGCCAACTGATGCGATCTGGTTCATCGCAATGTATTCTGGCAGCGGTATATAGTCGAAGACCCTCCTTGGCATTCCGTACAGTCCAAGGACATGCTGTGTGAAAAACACCATCACCGTGCCAACAAAAGACATGATAAAGTGGACCTTGCCCATTGCCTCGTTGTACATTCTTCCGGTAATGTATGGAAACATGTAGTAGAGGAACCCTATGGAACCGAACGCGATCGTTCCCATCACAAAGAGATGAAAGTGTCCCACCACCCAGTATGAATCGTGTGTGATAAAGTCAAACGGCATTGCGCTGTTTGCCACCCCTCCGGCTCCCGCAGAGAAGAAGAGTGCGATTCCGCCGACTGACCACATCATCGGGGTTGCGAACTTGATTCTGCTGCCCCACATCGTGGCCAAAAAGTTGAATACGTGCATCGCAGATGCCGGCACGGCCGCAAGGGTTCCGATCATAAACACGGTTTTTTCTGTAAACGACATTCCGGTAGAGTACATGTGGTGAGCCCACGACGAAAACGAGACGATGCTTAGCATCACAAACGCAAAGATTCCAGAGGACTGGGAAAATATCGGCTTTCTTGAGAACCTCGGAATTATTTCGTACATCATTCCTATTGCAGGAATTACCAGCACATACACCTCTGGATGGAACGTAAACCAGAACAGGTGCTGGTACGCAATAGGATCTCCGCCCTTTGCCGGATCGAAAAACCCTGTCACTCCGAGCCTGTCCGTAAGTAGCATTACCAGCGCGGCAGCAAATGTTGGAATTGCGACTAGTACGATAAGGGACGAGGTCAGAAACGACCAGGCCAAAAGCGGCATCTTGCTTAGCGGAAGGTCTGGGTGCTTGCATTTTAGAATGGTCACTATGAAATTAATTGCGCCAAGAACAGATGAAACGCCCAAGATCTTTAGTCCAAAGATCCACATGTCTGCTGCAGGCCCCGGTGCCCTGATTGCAGAGTATGGCGGGGTGGCGTACCAAGTAAAGTCCGCAAAGCCAAGCCATATCAGCGCCCCTGCCGGCGGGATCATCCAGAATGCCACTGCGTTTAGTTTTGGATACGCCATGTCTTTGTATCGCACCATTATCGGCACAAAATAGTTTCCAACCGCGGATGCAAATGGCAGCAAGAACAAAAAGATCAAAGTCGTTCCGTGCACGGTAAACATTCTGTTAAACGTCATCGAGTCGGCAATTATCTGCGATCCTGGCAGGAACAGCTCCGCTCTAATACCAAGCGCCAGTGCCCCGCCCATAAAGAAAAACGTCAGGGACATTATTGTATATAGCAGCCCGATGTCGGTGTGGTGGGTTGAAAACATTATCTGCCAAATTGGCCGCGGCTTTTGCAGTTCTAGTACCATCTTAGCTGCTCATCCCACCTTGATTTATTAAGTTAGCGAGAAAACTTTGAGACGTGTTCAATTGGTTATTGTGATATAGCCATCTTGTCAAATATGATGAATGTGTAGTACACACAATGTTAGAGCTAAGCAAAGTGGAGTGTCGTGGTATTGATATGAACCCGTACCTGTTACCACATAAAGTTGAGACAGGATTAGGTTCAGACAAATTACCGCCGGGACTGCTGGAATGCACGCCTGTAGAGATCAGAAGCTCGGTCGTTGAAGCAGGAAAACGTGGTTGTGGCGACATGGCTACACTCTCAAATAGTTGGGAGTCTATCGGAATTTTCTGATAGTTCACTAAGTTATTACTCATTTTACTCCTCCACATATAATGTCGCCCTCATGTTGTAGTGCAAAAGGCCGCAGTACTCCCTGCACTGGATGGTGTACTCCCCTGCTTTGTCTGGCGCAAACCAGACTGTGTTGATTCTCCCGACTATTGCGTCCTGCAATACGACATAGTCATGAATGTTAAACGCGTGGTTGACGTCTTTTGCGGTTATCTCGAATTTGTATGGCTTGCCTTTCTTTACGTGCAGCTCGCCCACCTCTTTGGTGCCGTCCTCATGCTCAAACGTCCAGAACCACTGCTGGCCTACGACTTTGATGACTTCGGCCTCTGCCGGGGTGTGCTCGACGATTCTTTCCACGTTCCACGCCTCTGCGCCCACATATGCAAGTAATGATATCACCACGCCAATGTAGATCCATTCCGGCCAGTTGGAGTGGTGCTCGCCCATCTACCATTCACCCTTTTCTTCGTATTTGGTGGGCTTTGCCTTTGGGTTTGATTCCCGGAATCTCCACACAAGCCAGATGAGCGTGCCAGATACAACTGCGCCGACTGTAAAGGCAATTGTCATCATCTTAAAGAAGAGATTCCAGATCTCGACTTTGCGCTGCACGTATTGTCCCGGCTCTGTGCCTTCGGCCGCAAAGACCAGCTGTACAGTAGGTAAAACAACCAATACGGCCAAAATAGAAAATAATGCAAATCCCCTAACCATGACCAATTATAGCTCGTGGTCTGCAAATTCTATTTAAGGGTTATGGAAAAATTCAGAAAGGTCCTTGGACGTATCGGTCGGGATTCATTGCGTTGATGGCAGCAAGTGAAAGTTTGCTGTCATATTCTCTAGCTATTGTCAGCGAGGCGTTTGCAATTATCAGCTCAAACAGTGATCGGGGGTTCAGGTTGAGTATGTTTGAGATCATCGCCTTTATCGGATCCATGTGGGTTACAAAGAGAACGTTTCTGTTTGGGTGGTTTTTGCAGGCGTGGTCTACCATGCTCATGACCCGCTTTCGCACCTGGTCAAATGTCTCGACGCCGTTTTCTGCTATTGTCGGATCGCCCTGGTAAAACTTTAGAAAAACGTTTCCGTGTTTTGCAAACAGATCGTCATATGCCATTCCGGAGAACTTGCCCATCTCCAGCTCGTATAATCGCTCGTCTTCAATTGGTGAAAGGCTCAGATGGTTTCCTACGATTTCTGCAGTGTGCCTTGCCCGCTCAATCGGGCTGGTGTAGATGTGGGCGATGTTTAGCGATTTTAGGAATTTGCCGATGTCGTGCGCTTGCTGGATTCCTTTTTCTGTTAGTGAAACGCCTGGCGCCCTTCCTGCAAGGACTCGTGCGGTGTTGTTTTGTGCCTGACCATGGCGCAAAAATATTATCAGTCCCATGGATTTTTGGGATACCATATAAAGATAATAATAACATTGCCAGTCGGGAATCGTTGAAAATAGGAATAATCGGCGGCACCGGCGGGATGGGCAAGGGGTTTGCGCTACGGTGGTGCCAAAAACATGAAATCCTAATTGGCTCAAGAGACGCACAACGGGCAGCTACGTCCGCATCTGAATATCTTACCGAGGCAAGGCAGTTCTATGGGAGCATCTCTGGTTCAATATCTGGCAAGGACAACCTGGCAGTCGCGCAGCAAAGCGACGTTCTGATTTTATCCATTCCATATGAGAATATTGACTCGGTCTGCTCGGAGCTGCTGGGAAAAATAAAGGATGATTGCATAGTTGTGTCCCCGATTGTTCCGATGACAAAGACTGACATTGGCTTTGAGTTCATCCCGCTAAAGGAGAACAAGCCGTTTTCGCACCAGCTTGTGCAAAAATACATGAAGGACAAGGCAAGGCTGGTTTCTGCGTTTCACGTGATATCAGAAAAAAAGCTTGCCGATCCCAAGCTCGCACTAGACTATGACATATTTGTCTGCGGCGACGACAAGGAATCGGTAGATGTTATCAACAGCTTGATTTTGGAGATAAAGGGACTAAGGCCGATCTTTTTGGGTTCCGGCGCACTGGCGTACATGGCAGAGATTGCAACCCCGCTTCTTTTGAATGCCATGATAAAAAACAAGATGAAGAACCCAGGCATCAAGATTGTTTAAATGAGCTACACCCAGCGCCGCGGCAGGAACTGGTACACTGCCATGGGAATATTGTTTATCGTAGTTGGCGCAATAGTAATGGTGAGAAACATTCTTTTGTGGAGCCCCGAGTTTGTGCTGGACTTTATTTTAAATTCCGAGATTACAAGCGAAAAGGTCTCGATCGGAATGTTTGCCTTTGGCGGGGTCTTGATATTTGTGGGGTTTAGAAAAAAGAATGTTCAGTAGGGTCAGATTCCTAAGGGAGCAGAAAATACTACACCTTGCCACAATCGGCTCTGATGGCAGCCCGCACCTTGTTCCGGTCTGGTACAGGTATGCGGCAACAAAGTTCTACATCGGGACGAACACAAAGACCGCCAAGGCAAAAAACGTACAAAAAAACAACATCGTCTCGTTTTGTGTCGACGCCGGAATATGGCACCCCATACATGGAATCATGGGGACAGGCAGGGCAAGACTGATCACGGAAGAATCAACAGTAAGGAAAATCGCCGGCCAGATCCTGCTTCGCTATTTTAAGAGCCTTGATGGGAAAGCTGCAAGGCAGCTTCTCGACGAGACCGACTGCATAATAGAGGTCACGCCAAAAAAGATGACTAGCTGGCAGTACTGATTACCTTGTGATAATCGAATTGCGCAAAATCGACAGACATGACTCAAGTGAGACAGTAATAGAAAAACGATTCGAGATCTCTGCAAATTATTATCGGCTTTGCATGAGAGGGTAGCGTGATGGTTTTGTCAGCACTATAATTGCTGTATAAAAAGTCCTCTCTTTTGATTTCCGCTTCTGTCAGAATTGCTTTCAGTGTTCCCTCCGGCAACGGATCACGTCTTGGAACAGAAACTACCATCCCTTTTGGGTTTCTAAGAATGATGTGGCTGCCAGACTGTCTTACTGGAATATAGCCAAAATGATCGTGCCTTTATTATTTCACGCCAGTTACGATTCTTCAGGCTCATTTAGGAAATCCTGTTCAGTTTGAAATTTCGATTATTTCTTTTCGATAATTGCCTTTCTTTACTTCTTCTAACACATCAAGAATAAGAGATATCGCATCTTTCATGTTATCTTTGAGTTCCTCAATAGTTTTGCCATAGCTTACTGCACCGCGCAGTTCAAGACACTTGCCGGTAAAGCCACCGTCAGGATCTTCTTGTACCAATATTGTAAATTTTCGCTTACCTACATTATTGATAAGTTTCATAGGTATCTAGTAGACCAAGAAATGTTATAAGGATTCTGGATGTTTGTTGAACTTTTCGATTTCGTCCAGTGCAAACCCCAGCGTTTTCAGATCAGGCAAAAATACAATTCTGAAATGGCCGCTGACGTACTTTGTCCCAAAGCCGGTGCCGTGTACGGTCAGCACCCCGGTTTTTTTTTGCAGCTCCA
>CAZITM010000057.1:0-9500 GCA_964542205.1 uncultured Candidatus Nitrosotenuis sp. | reverse complement strand
AAAGGACGCGTGCAATACAACACAAATTAACTGCCGTACCAAGACTCTCTGACATGTATTGCCTCTTCCAGATTGCCAAGTTTGAGCTGTCCGAAATCGACGATACGCTAGAAAACCGCCACAAGGTATTTTTTCAGCTCCTGGACGACGCAATCAAAGAAACCTCGCTGGAATATGTGCGGGACATCGCGCCGGAAACACTGGAATCAATAAAACAGGAATTTTCGGGAAAAACCTTTGAAGTATCGCAAAAAATGATATGGCAAAACGGCCAGACGTCGTACAAAAACCAGCTAGCTGGATTTGCAAGCCTAGCAGCACTGGTCGATTCAAAGATGGACAAGGCAAGACAGGAGCAAGAAGGGCTCGAGCAGACGCTGGAAACACAAAAAATCCAAGGTGCATGTACCCGGCCAAGCGAAAAGATATTTGATGAGCTAAGATCTGCACTTCTTGAAACAATCCTGGAAGGATTGTGTCATCTCACGCCAAAGATAATCGACAAAAAAGAAGCGGGATATGTCGCAGCGTAACTTTGCCAATTTTGTGTATTTTTCTGCTAGGGAAAGCCAGGGCGGCGACAGAAAAAAAGAGGCACTTGACGAAAAAACACTAGACAAAATCCTCCAGTCCCTTGCGACCCAATCCATGCGTGAAAAGGCACCCGCATTTGAGGATCTTGAAACGACACTTCAGGGAGACATGGAGGGGCAAAGCCAAGACTCTGCAAGTGAAACCCAGTCCTCCAAAAACCCACAAAGCGACGATACAAAATCGATTACAAAATATCTGTTAGACCACGGGTACATCAGGGACGAGAAAAACTGGCTGACCAAAAAGGGATTCTTTGCAATTGGAACTCGTATTCTAAGAGATCTGATGAACGACCTAAAGACGGGAGATCTTGGACTGCACGAAACCAAATCTGTCGGCGCCGGAACTACTGTTTTAGATACTAGCAAAAAGTTCGAGCTTGGTGGCGATCTGAGACTCCTAAACGTGCCGGTAACGATGCTCAACGCCATAAACAGACTAGTAAAAAAACAGGCCGACCTAAAATTTCCCGTTGACATCGACGCCGACGACTTTGAGGAATATGAAACGGTAGAGGATGTGAGGGCCTCCATAGTGTATTGCATAGATCTGAGCTCTACAATGAAGTCGTCTCTTACAAATTCTGGAATGAGCAGAATCGAGGCGGCAAAAAGGGCACTATGGAGCCTTTATGTCTTGAACAACAAATTCTTTCCAAACGACTCAATATCAATTGTCGGCTTCGCATCGATGGCATCTATAGTGGATCCGTACGACATTCCATTTCTAAAAACATATGACGCAAACGACGAGTTTCTCCACTATACAAACTACCAGGCAGCGTTCCGGCTGGCACGAAAAATACTGCAAAAAAACTCGGCAAAAAACAAGCGAATCGTAATGATCACAGACGGGCAGCCAAGCGCCTGCTTTGTCGATAGTGAGTCACAAAAAGCAGCCATACTTGCAGAAAAGCCATACTCTAACTTTTATGCGCCAAATCCCGGGCTTGTCTCAAAACTGAGACAGGAACGCAACATCGAAATTGACGGCGGCTCCGGAAGCCTTGTCTACCTGTGCTACAGATACAAAAAAGTCGACCCCAGAGTCGATGAGCGTACCCTCAACGAGGCGAAAAAATGCAGGCGTGATGGAATCCAAATCGATTCAATAGTCATAAGCGAGGAAACGGAGCTGCTCACATACATACAGGAGTTAGAAAAGACACTCCATGGACGCACATATCACATAAACCAAAACAACATGGACAAAGTCTTGGTGGTGGACTATCTGTACAATACCAAGAAATTATTAGGCTCAAAGAAGAACCAGTCAATATGAGCGAAGACAAGGCAAAGATAGCCGAACACCTCTTCGACCCAGTCATCTCAATTATAATGGCAGAACTCGAAGGCGGCGGAAAAGAATCTTCATTTCTGTCACAAAAACTGGGCATACCAGAAGACGAGATCCGCTCGCGCCTTTCCTACCTGATTGAAACCGGATATGTTGCCGCTTTCGGAACCCCTCTCACATACAGCGCAGACTCGGAAAAAATCGCCAAGTTCATGGAGCACGACGAAAACTACAAGGGAGTAGTAGATGGCCTAACAGAGCTTGACAGCTACCTAAACTGATCTCTTTCTGTCCTTTATCAGATAAGCTGCTGCGATTCCAAGGCCGACGAATCCCGAGACTATGACGCCCTGCCCAAGCACATTTAGCGCAAGGACTGACTTTTCCGGCATATGTGTGAGGCCAATTATGACCGATGCCTCAGAACCAGAGTTTTCCAGAACAAGCCTGTACACTCCTTTTGTGCCTATCTTGAATTGTTCTTCGGTAGAGACATCATCTATTGTCTTTGATGCGATCATAGATCCGCTTGGGTCATACACTGTGGCCCTAAGTGTTCCTTTCTCAAACGATTCTGCATGGACCACAAATGCGCCAACCGTAGTTCTTGCGGGATCAAGATCCTTTGTAATTTCAATTGGCAAGCCGACAGCCGATCGACCTTCAAAAACCGCCAAGTCCTGCGTCGCAAGAGTCGATCCAAAATACGAAATAATCATTCCTGCCGCTACCAGAGCCCCGCCAAGCAGCAAAATGGTATGACTCTTTTTCATCACAAACTGCAATTTTTTGCCTCTATATTGGTATTGAGTTGGGCACAAAAAAGTTAGACTTGGCTAAGAAATTTAGCCTAGACTAACTTTTAAATAAACAGAAAACGATCAACATGGTATCAGTTGAAATCGTTTTCAAAGATGTTATCAATCCTAGTAGTAACTGCGATCCTAGCGGCGCTATATTTTTTGTACCCTGACTATTCCGATGCAAAAAACGAGGAAAAAAAATTCGTAACGCACAGCGGCGCAGTGGTAAAAACTACCGGCGAAATTCTGGATCCGGTATACACGGCGCAGACTGTAGAGTTTGACCCAGACAAGTATCTGCGCCAGTTCAGCTACGGACGCGTCTCCACAGAGAACGGAAGAACGCTGCGCGAATTTACAATAATTGCAAACGATGACAAAATTATGGAGATCTCACCGGGAGTATTCTATAATGTCTGGACCTTTAATGGAACGGTTCCAGGCCCGACAATCAGGGCAACCGAGGGAGACCTAGTGCGCGTAAAATTCATCAACAACGGCCAAAAACTCCATACAATTCACTTTCATGGCATACACCCGGCGGTGATGGATGGGGTCTTTGAGCCGGTGGGCGGAAATGGTGGGCAGTTCACATACGAGTTTGAGGCAGGCCCAGTTGGCGTCCATCCATACCACTGTCACGTCATGCCGCTCGAAGAACACATCTCACATGGGCTTTATGGTGCATACATAGTAGATCCAAAGGAGCCAAGGGAACCGGCAGACGAAATGGTGATGATACTAAACGGGTTTGACACTGACTTTGATACCGAAAACAACTTTTATGCGGCAAACACAATCCCATTTTATTATCAGCACCATCCAATCCAGATAAACGCAAATCAGCTAGTCAGAATCTACGTGGTGAACATACTAGAGTTCGACCAGATAAACAACTTCCACCTGCACGGCAACCTGTACGATTACTATCCAAGCGGAACATACCGCGTGCCTAGCCAGTTCACTGACATGATAACGCTTTCGCAGGGAGAGCGTGGCATAATGGAGTTTACCTACACATATCCAGGAAAATACCTATTCCATGCGCACAAGACAGAGTTTGCAGAAAAGGGCTGGACAGGACTGTTTCTGGTAAAGGAGCCAACTCAATAATGGAAATAACCAAGGCATCAAAGGCGAAAATAGTTCTTGCGGGGATAATCCCGATCATAATCCTTGCCGCGATGATTGTGTATCTTTTCGGCCCCGGCTCTGAGCTTCTCAACTTTGGGACATCGCTTCCGGAAATAACAATCGAGCAAGTGCGCTTTGAGGATTCTGAAATACGGGTGCTAGTAAGAAACACAGGACCCATAGATGTCTCTATTGCACAAGCGGATGTAAACGACAGAATCCATCCTGCAGCAATAGAACCTGACAGGCATCTTGCGAGATTTGAAGCGGCGACGGTCAGAATTCCCTTTGAGTGGAATGAGGCCGAACCATATGAGATAGGCCTTACAGTCCAAGATGGCACAAGATTCGCACACCCTGTTGCGGCCGCAGCTCCTGCGTTGGAACCAAGTGTCGAGCTTGCATCGTATTTTGCTGTTATTGGGACTTATGTGGGAATAATTCCGGTAATGATAGGCCTTTTGTGGTTTCCATTTATCGCAAAGCTAAGCGCCTCAAAATACAAGTTCTTTCTGGCAGTGACAGTCGGACTACTCTTGTTTTTGGGAATAGATGCAGTCGAAGAGGGTCTGGAGATATCGGCAGAAAGGCTTGCTGGATCCTTTAACGGCGCACTGCTTGTCGCAACGGTTACCATTTGTTCCTTTATAGGGCTGTATTACTCGTCTGAAAAACTAATTGGCAGGACATCTGGCAAAATAACAAAGCCCGTGGCAATTGCACTGATGGTCTCAATCGGAATCGGCCTGCACAACCTTGGCGAAGGCCTTGCTATCGGCGCGGCGATAGGCCTAGGCGAGATAGCACTAAGCACATTTCTCATAGTAGGTTTTACCATCCATAACACGACAGAAGGCCTTGCAATAGCAGCCCCGATGGCAAGACAAAAGCCAATGATTGCAAAACTTGCGGCAATGGGATTCATTGCGGGCGCTCCTGCGATCCTGGGGGCATGGATAGGGGGATTTCAGTATTCGCCAGTTGCTGCAATAGTGTTTCTGTCCATAGGAGCAGGCGCAATATTCCAAGTGGTGGTGTCGATTATGGGCTGGATTCGTCAGGACGAAAAAGGATTTCTCTCGGCGCCAACTGCAGCAGGAATCGCAGTCGGCATGATAGTGATGTACCTCACGAGTATTCTTGTCTAGGCCGGCTCTGGGTGTATTGTAATAATTGAATTTGTGAACTGGCCACGTATATCGTGCTCTATTTGCGACGTAAGATCGTGGACCTTTTCTATCGAGAGTTCCTTGTCAAAAGAACAGTTGATGTCTATTTTCACTATTTCACCAAAGTTCAAAGTCACAATGTCGCCTATTTTTTTTACTTCCTTGTGACTCTTTAGAATCTGGAATATCTTTTCGTCTGCTACCGTCTGTCCAGTTTTTTGCTCCTTTGGTATGGAAATGTGTGGCTCCAGATGAATTGTAATGTGTTCTATTTCTGGCAGTGACTGGCGAATCCTCTCTTCGATCATTTCTGAAATTTTGTGCGCTTCCTCGAGGTTCATATGCCTGTCTACCATAACATGCAGGCTCACATAGCTTACACCATCTGTGCTGTGGTGGTTTACGTTGTGAACGCCCCTTACCCCAAAAACGCCTGCCGCTATTTCGTGGATTTTTGTGTCCCTTGGGACGTCTTTCCATGTGGGCTCAAAATGAACCGTAATCTCAGAGTTCGAAATAAATTCTTTGATGTTTTTCTCAACCTTGCTACTTATCTCGTGCGCCCGATCAAAGCTTGCATCGGCCCTTAATGATATGGTGACATCAGCAAAGATGACATCGCCTGATTTCCGCATCAGGACAGGGCCGACATCTATTACCTCTTCTGTTGCAAGAACTATTTCCCTTACCCTGTTTACCATATCTGGAGAAATTACATCAGTTAGATCCTGGGCAGTTCTGTAGACAAGCTTTACACTAAGGACAGAAAGCAGTACTCCAAGGACCAACGCGGCAAAAAAGTCGCCGTGCTCAAAACCGACGGTGACAAGAATTATTCCAACTATTACCACGATGGTGGAGCCGAGATCCAAAAATGCATGGTAAAAGTCTGCCTTTAGCGTCATACCGCCGACTCGGTTCATTGCCTTTCTTAGTAGGAGTATTCTAAAGACATCCACGCAAACCGTATAGATAGCCGCAACAAGTGCAAGCGTCCCCGTGACTGGAAGGTGAGTCGGACTCTGAATCCTTACAATCGACTCGAAGATAAAAAAGCAGGCGATCAGGAAAATCGCTATGCCACCTATCATCCCGCCAAGGGACTCTATCTTTCCATGGCCGTATGTGTGCTCTGCATCTGGTGGCTTGATTGCAAATCTTGCCGCAAGTAAAAGCACCAAAGTTACGACGCTATCTAAAAGTGCATGAATGCTATCGGTAAGGAGTGCGAGGCTGTTTGAAATTATTCCAAAAACAAACTCTACTACAAACGCGGACAAAATTGCAATCAGCGATATCTTGAGTGGTCCTGTCCTTTGTGTGAAAACAACGCGTGCCGATACCATAATCTACTATCCTGCTATACTGATTGACGAATAAATCCTACGGAAACGTTATCTCTTACGGGTGCAAAGCCGACATAAATTGAAAAAGATGGTATTGCTTGGAGCGCTAGTATTACTCGTTCCACTGTTTGGTGAGGCAAGCGCAGCAAACCCGAACCTCTTTGTGTCTGCTGAAAACTCGTACTATAACAACCATTTTACAGGCTCGATGGTGATCGAAGTGGTAATCAACGATCCAGGCCTGTCCGACACATCAGAAGGAAAAGGAGAACCGGACGTTACAATCAACGGAAATAATCTCAGAATGGTTCAGGCAACAGACGGCAAATGGTACGGCTACTTTGCAAACTTGGAAAAAGCAAAGGCGGCAGACCAGATTGCCTTTGATGCAGGAGTGCCCGGTGTGGGACTGGACTTTGGAGTGTTTTGCTCAAAGGATACCGTCGCATTTGGGCCATCATTTTCAGAATCTGATGGCATAGCAATACCACGATCCGGCGGAGTTACCGGCGCATCCAACGGAAACTCGGGATTTAGTACCTGTACTGGTACGCCATCAGGATCGATAATTAACAACGTTGTCAGAAATCCAAAATCAATAAACCAGAACTCGGCGATTCCACCAGGACAGATAGGCCTAAACGCAAACGCGTGGCCAATAATTCAACTATACTCGTTTAACAACAATGTCGTGATTCAATACAACGCGGCAGGCGGAACACAACAAGTCACCTTACAATACGATGATGTTCCAAACATAGAGATGAGTCTTGACAGGGCAAGCTACCCACCCGGCTCAGAAATCTTTGTAACGATCAAAGACATGCAGCTAAACCAAGACCCGACGGCAAGGGATTCATGGACCTTCAACGTGGGCTCACCACAGGCGACATTTTATGGAGCATTTACGGAAAACGGAGCAAACGCAGCAAACGGCGGAGCCGGACTGACAAATCTTTTCTCAAAACTATCTACGCTGGGATTTAAAAACAACGGCAAACTCGCAATGACTCTTGGACAGGTCGCGGAGCTAAAGGCAAACGGCTACCAATCTGCCACTGCAACTGACGGAACTAACACTTTTACACAAATTGTAACGTTTGTAGAGTCGCAGCCAAACTCAGCCACATTTGAGAACTTTGACTTTGGAGACCAGTCAAACATAAAAACCAAATCAAACGCGCCACGTGGCCAGTCCGCAAACATTCAATACAACTCAAAGTCGCTCTCAATCGTATCGGGCCTAAGCACGGCAAGCGTAAGCCTCGGCTCGACTCAGCCGCTCGCAGGGCAAAAAATACCAATAACTGTAATTGACTCTGATCAAAACATAAACTCTGGCGCAAGGGACCGCCTCGAAGTGTTTAGGAGCTCGGCAATAATTCCGTCCTTTACCATAGGAAACCCAGTGACGCTTCAGGGCGCAGGAAGCGTCAAGATATACGCGCTTTCTACCGACGCACTTACGGGCGGGGTCTCGGTGCCCTCATCGGTTCCTGACACAAACTCCGACATATTGGTGCTTGACACAAGGCCGCCAGTGACAAACCAGAGCTTTGAGAAAATATCATCAAACCTTGGCGTATCTGCATCGGATCTGCAGAACCGACTCATCAGAACAAGTGCTGGCGACAGCGGAACCAACTGGGTAAACTATGATTTTAGGTCTCTTGAAAAACAGCTCGGCATTACCGACTATTCAGACACTACGGTATCGCTGTTCTTTGGTCTTACCGATCCGACCCCAGTCACACTAGTCAGTGCGGGAGGTCTGACAGGCCCGCAGGGGCTAGTACAAATCCCGGATGCAGCAGTTACTGCACTTGGCTCAAAATCAGGTGCAGCGTTTTTGGTGATCAACTTTGACTCTTCAAATAATTCTGCAGCACAAGGTACAATAGCTACTGAAACTGATACACAACCAATCGTCTTTGATCTGTTCGCGTTTGGCCAAAAAAGTGGCAACGACATTAACAACGCCATATATAGATTTGAGCTGCAGGAAACGTCGTCAAACTCTTCAACTTTCACAGGTACGCTGGAATATACCGTTGCAAACCAGCTCAATCAATTTGATCCGAACTTGATAAAGACGCTGCAGACAATCGACGAAGACGTCAAGTTCTTTGTCAACCAGCGACTAATAGATGAAAAAGGAATAAACATCTCATATTCAGATCTGGCGAATGTCGGGCTGACCATCGGGACTTCATCAAAGACAGACATAAGGACACACACCGGTGGAATCTCACTAAACTCTAAGACATTCAGATTCGGACAACCAGTGACTGTCATCCTATATGATCCAGACCTTAACATAAAACACGACACGGTGGACATCTATTCCGTAATTGACAATCCGGCATCGCCAGACGTAGACACAGTAGGAGATACGAGTGGTGGAATACTGCTTGAGGTATTAATCAAAGACATCCGCTTTAAGCGGTGCACAATAAACGGCGTTGAAACACCAGGCCTAGCAGGCTCGGGCTTTAGCCTCGTAGAGACGGGCCCCAACACGGGAAGGTTCGAGGGGGTCTTTAAGATGCCCTCAATGATATGCAACAAGGATGGAACAAAACTGATCTCGCCTGCGGGCGGAATAGTCGATCTAAAGTATCATGATTTTAGGGACTCATCTGGCCAGCCAAACATATACAGCCTTTCAAAGGCAAAAACAAGCTCGGCATTAAGCAAATCTGGAACAGACACAACGACAACTCAACCAAGCTCAAAACAAACAATTCCAAGTAAAATCACAGCAAAGGTGAGTCCAAAGACGATCACACTGCCGGACTCTGGCAAAACAAAGGACATCACAATCACAGGAAAGGTGCAAAATTACAAGTCGGGAACCAAGATCAAATTCACACTGACAGACCCTGAGGGAAAGAAAAGCACCTTCTATGCATTTGCGACAAAACAGGGAACATACAAGGCCATATTCACAATAAAGTCCAAATCATTGCATGGTGACTACTCGGTGGATGTCAGCTATCAAAAATACGATCCTGCCAAACTCTCATTTACGGTTGGAAAAAAGACTGCCAAAAAATAAAATGCTAAAAACTGCAAACTTGGTCAAAAAAGGTTCAAGAAAGGCATAATCAAGTCAATTTTTCTTTTATAGAATACATAAATACTCTGAGTGATTGTAT
>CAZITM010000056.1:0-9690 GCA_964542205.1 uncultured Candidatus Nitrosotenuis sp. | reverse complement strand
TTCCGAACCTGGAAGTCAAACCCAATGTCGCTACTGTGCTACTAAGGTGCGAGAGCCCTTGGGAAGCAGTAGTGCTGGCATCTTTTAATACGACAAATTTTTACGATTCTTATGCCGAGATGCACCGTTTGTGGGCAAGACCTTGAAAACGACATTCGATTCCTAAACCACATGATGGAAAAGCACGGTTTTAGAAACTCAAATGTCGGCACGCCGGACAGAAACTCACGGGGATACTAGATCACCATAAATAACGGATCTTTTGAACAAAACCATGTCTAGCATGAAATGCGTTTCCTGCGGAAAGAGCTTTTTCTCTCCAATGGGATACAACAAATGCAACATCTGTCTCAAAAAAGAAGGCGGAGACATGGGCGGCCATGACGGACACGATTCCTGCGGTTGCGGTCACCACCACTAGTTTTATTTAAGAACAAATTCTAACACGCGCTGTGCAAGACACTGACTTTCTTGGTGTTTATGCGTCTTTGGTACAATGACCTGAACTTGTGAAAATAAACCGGCGTCATACCCAATCACTTTGTTTTATCCTCTACCAGCCTGAATCTTGAGAGCTGCTTGTACAGTACAAATACAACAAATGCAATTATCATAAAATCAATTAGATTCGCAATAAAATCGCCATACGCAAAAGTCGAGTTTACTACGGTGAATGAAAGCTTCTTGAGGTCGCCTACATCCTGCAGTGCCAAGCCGATGAGTGGGTTGATGAGGTCAGTCACAAGTGCGGATACAAGCTTTGACGAGGCAGCGCCAATCACAAACGCTATGGCAAGGCCGATAACCCCAAACGTCTGAAGAAATTTCACAAATTCCTGAAGCATTCCTTTTTTTTCATGTGGCTGCTCTGCCATGCCAAAATCGGGATTTTTTACTATTTGCGTTATTATGGAATAACTACGTAGATCTTTTAGCTAAATTGTATGGATCGGAATTTTCTTGCTATTTGAAAGGAGACTTGCAGATCTCAGAAACACCGCCTTTGCAGTCTTACAGCCAGTCTCGCAGTGCTCTGCGTATCTGAGCTCGGATTTTGCACCCTTTGCGGAAATTATTGCCAAAAACAACGGTGCCAGGGCAGCCCGCCCCCCATATGCAGTCTTTCCATCCACAAACCAGAACATCCGAAGAGCGCTCGAATCCAGTATCTGAGCTCGAAGCTTCTCGCCAAGATCCGTATAGTGCCCAACAAGTAAAAGCCTGCCCCTTGCTAGAAAACTGACGGCTCGGGCAAACTTGATGCAAAGGTAGCACTTGTTGTCATAGATGACAAGCGGAACCAGTTTCTGCAGATCCATGGTATCAGTAAGGTGTAATCGGGATAAAAATTTTAGAAATTGTAAAACCATCAGTTGAGTGGTTATTGTACAACTACCCATCAACCATAGATTTGACAGAATCCTTTTTATTGATTTGTAAGGGGTTTTCAATCATGGGCTGGCAAACTTATCGAATTTTGCAGTTTGGTTAGATATGGGACTCAACTACTATCAGATTAAAAAAAATGTCAGAAAGGCACGAAAGCTTGTAATCCGAGGAACCTCAATTGCTGGCTCCGGCCATCCAGGCGGTTCTTTTTCCATGGCGGAGATAATGGGCTGCATCTTTTTCAAGTATCTGAGGTATGATCCAAAAAACCCGAACTGGGAAGACCGGGACAAGATCATCCTATCAAAGGGACATGCATCACCTGGACTGTTTTCTAACATGGCAGTCGCAGGGTACTTTGAGCCGTCGGAGCTTGATACCCTAAGACAGCTGGGAAGCAGGCTTCAGGGACACCCTGATCTAAAGTGCCCCGGAGTGGAATTCTGTGGAGGCTCACTTGGGATTGGACTGTCATTTTCAATCGGCTCGGCGCTAGCTGCAAGAATCGACGGAAAACCGACAAGAATTTTTACAGTCCTTGGCGACGGCGAAACCGACGAAGGCCAAGTATGGGAAGCCGCAATGACTGGAGCAAAATACAAAGTAGACAACCTTACGGCCATTTTGGATAGGAACTTTATCCAACAAGATTCCTATACGGAAAAAATCATGCCGCTTGACGAGGAGCTCACAAGTGACGATCTATCTGAAATGTGGAAGGACGCAAGCCGCTGGAAGACAGGCGACAAGTGGCGCTCCTTTGGCTGGAACGTGATAGAAATAGACGGCCACAGAATAGAGCAGGTTGACTATGCGATAAAAAAGGCGATTCAAACAAAAGGCGTCCCATCTATCATAATTGCAAGAACAATCAAGGGCAAGGGCGTCGAGCACATGGAGGACAACCCTAAATGGCACGGCCAGGCCCCAAAAAAAGAGTTTGTTCCGCTAATAGACATGGAGATTGACTCGCAGTCCATGATTGCACCGTCCATAATTGCCGGTGATATGACCAACCTTGAAAATGAGGTAAAGCGCTGCATCGCAGGACGCGCAGACTACATACACCTTGATGTAATGGATGGCGTATTTGTCCCAAACAAGACATTCGATCATGTAAAAATAAAGGAGCTCAGGCCGCTTACCGTAATACCATTTGATGCACATCTGATGATCAACGAGCCGGTAAAACATGTCAAGTACTATGTGGATGCAGGCTCTGATATCATTACAGTCCATGCAGAGGTTTGCGACGGTGCAAGCTTTGGCGAAATCCACGACACATTAAAGGCAAGCCAAGTGGGAGTGGGACTTGCGATAAACCCAGATACTGAGCTGCCAGAGTGGGCAGTTCCGTTTATTCCAAAACTTGATCAGCTAATCATAATGTCGGTGGTTCCAGGCAAGTCGGGCCAAAAATACATTGAAGCAACACATGAAAAAACACAACGACTTGTCAAGACACTAAACCAACACAACTTTGATGGATACATCGAGGCCGACGGAGGCGTGACGCTTGATAACATCGGAGCATGTTTTGCAGATGGGGCGCGCGTCTTTGTGGGCGGCTCTGCCATAATAGGGCAGGCCGACGTTCGTGGAATAATCCGAGAGTTCAGGGCTAAAATTGCCTATGCCAGACACAAATTGCTCATCCAAAAGGCGCACGAGCTTGGGGGAAAGGATCTTGTGGCAAAGTGGATAGATCTGCACGCAGTTGGAGACAAAAAGAATCAGCTGAGCCTTGTCGCAAAGGAGCTTGGATACACTTGAGCACGCAGCTGGGTGATATGCGAACTGCATATGGAAAGGCACTTCTCGAACTGGGCCAGGAAAACCCAAACATTGTTGTTTTGGGAGCAGATACAACCGACTCGCTAAAAACCGCTGATTTTGGAAAAAAATTCCCAAACCGGTTCTTCAACGTAGGAATCGCCGAGGCAAATATGGTATCAATAGCTGCAGGCCTTGCAATTTCTGGCAAGACTGCGTTTGCAAGTACATATGCGGTATTTCTTCCGGGACGCTGTGTAGATCAGATACGAAATGCAATAGCATATCCGTCACCCGGCGACAAAAAGGGCCTCAACGTAAAACTCGTGGTGTCCCATGGGGGAATATCAGTAGGTGCTGACGGAGGCTCTCACCAACAAATAGAGGACATTGCGATAATGCGTTCCATTCCACACATGTCGGTTCTCATCCCAGCAGACTCGGTCGCAGTGACAAAGCTTACGTGGATAATTTCGCAAAAACACGGCCCGTTCTACATGAGGATGGCCAGATCCGCAACGCCAATAGTGCATTCAGAATCGCAAGAGTTTGAAATAGGAAAGGCAATCACGATGCGAGACGGCGCAGACTGTACGATAGCCGCAACGGGAATAACGGTGCAGATGGCACTCGAGGCAGCAGACTCTTTGAAAAACGAGGGCATTTCTGCCAGAGTAATTGACAGTTTCTGCGTAAAACCAATCGATGCACAGCTGCTTGAAAAAGCCGCAAGGGAAACCGGCTGCATTGTGACATGCGAGGAGCACAACATCATGGGTGGGTTTGGCTCTGCTGTGTCTGAGGTGGTATCAGAATCGTACCAAGTTCCTATCAAGCGTGTGGGCGTCAACGACAGATTCGGCGAGTCTGCACGGGACAACGAAATTCCACTCTTGTTGGAAAAACATGGCATAACATCAATTAATATAGTAAAAGCGGCTAGGGAGGTCATAGGTAAGAAAAGACAATGAAGATCTTTTTAGACACCGCAAACCTCGCATCAATCAAACTATACAACGACATGGGCCTGCTTGACGGCATAACAACAAACCCTTCGCTTTTGGCAAAGGAAGGAGGCGACCCACAAAAAACAATGGAGGAAATTGTCCGAATCGTAAAGGGTGACGTCTCACTCGAAGTTGTCAGCACAGAATATTCTGGAATGATACAA
Source organism: uncultured Candidatus Nitrosotenuis sp. (assembly GCA_964542205.1). Lineage (GTDB taxonomy): Archaea > Thermoproteota > Nitrososphaeria > Nitrososphaerales > Nitrosopumilaceae > Nitrosotenuis. The sequence goes on along the minus strand of CAZITM010000056.1, from coordinate 5,357 downwards.
GAGGCCCACCGACTCAAAAAATACGGATCAAATGTCGTAATCAAGGTGCCCATGACTGCAGAAGGCCTAAAGGCCTGCAAGAGCCTCTCTCAGGAGGGAATCTCAGTTAATGTAACCTTGGTGTTCTCACCAAACCAGGCGGTACTGGCAGCAAAGGCAGGAGCAAAATATGTCAGCCCATTCATTGGCAGACTGGATGATATCGGGCAGGATGGGATGGCGCTGATTGCGGAGATAAAGCAGATCTTTTCCAATTATAACTTCAAGACGCAGATCCTAGTTGCGTCCGTAAGGCACCCTATGCATGTCGTAGAAGCAGGCAAAATAGGTGCAGACGTAGTGACACTGCCGCCAGATGTATTGGGCAAGATGCTAAAGCATCCGCTCACAGACATTGGACTCAAGAACTTTTTGGCAGACTGGGAAAAGCTAAAGCAGGAAAATCCAAAGGTCCAGATCTGATAAAATGCCCTCTGGTTCCATCATGGTCAAATTTCGATTTGACGGTGACACAAAGTCGCAAATCGGTGAATTTACCTACGAGCAATACGAAAACATGAAGGCCCTGCCAATAGTGGTAGAGTGCAAAATAGTACTAAACGAGCAGCCTACACTGACTAAGGACGACATTACTCTTATCAACAAAAAGATCATCCAAGCCTGCAGAAAAGACAAATCTCACACCTCAAAGCTGGCAAAGTGATCTGCCTGCTGTCTGTGAGAACGAATGGCTGCAGTTTTTACCAAAAACACATTCTAATTGCTTAAAAAGCATGCGTGTTTTACCAAATCATGGATGAGGAGACCAGAAATTTTCAAATCGAGGAGATGGCCCAGTCGTTTGTCAGGGACAATGTTTCATTGGACGAGCAAGATCCTGCAAAGCTGCAAAAATACATGGACTATGCAAAAACAAAATTCCACATATCAAACGAGGAATCAGTACAACTGATCAACGAAGCATTTCTCTATCTGAAGCTCAAAAACGCAAATGACTATGATCCATTACAGGAAGCCGACAAATTCGGCGCAGGCTTTAGCTGATCACTGGTCGTAAATCATTAAGCCTTTTTCTTCAAGCAAAGAGTGCAGGTTATTTACAGAGCGATAAACATCGGCTTCCTTTTTTGCACCGGTGCACACTAGTTTTCCAGAGGCAAACAAGAGAATCACTGTCTTTGGATCAAGCATCCTGTGGATAAGGCCCGGGAACTGCTCCGGCTCGTACATGCTTCTTGGTAGCGTCCTTGCTGCGTGTTCGAGATGAATCTTTCCGCCCAGATTAATAGCAGCAACAATGTTTTGTACTACTATCTCTGCATCGTTTTTTATCTTGATGCCGCCCTTTCGTAGCCTATCAACTACTGTTTGTACTGCCTTTATGGCCATCTCTTCTGATTTTGCTCCAGTACAGACCATCTTACCAGTTCTGAAGATGAGCGTGGCAGTGCGGGGAGTCTTTAGTCTAAAGACTAGGCCGGGAAACTGATCAGGGTGATATTCGGTGTCTGGGAACTTTTTTGTCACCTCATTTAGGTCAATTTTCTGGTCGACCGACGCTGACGCGACTACGTTTTCGACACTTACTATGGGTTTTGTCTGTGGCATTCATGGTTTTTAAATACGCCCTTTATATATACAAATCAGTGGTGGTTGATCCACTGGGTACGATATTCCTCATCAAATATTTCCGAGGTGATGTCGTCGTCTTTTAGCTTGGCGTCTTTCATGTCGACATCAAAGAATCCGAGCTTCCCCTTGTGTGGGACTGGGATTGAAAACTTTTTTGCATTTTTTAGCAAAAACCCGTACTTGGAGCTGGAAAACTCGGGGCCTGCCAGGTGATGCCTTTGGTCGGCCTGCCACTCTTTTTGGTTTTTGTAAATTTTGACGTCATAAATTACTGCCTTGCCAACAATTGCGCCGACTGCAAGTGATTCTTCGTCTATTCCGAGTCTTTTGCAGTCTTCGCTTCTTATTTTTAGTGGTGAGTGAATCAAAAACTCGCCGCGGTATCTGGTGTCCCAAGAGCGAAGCTCTATCGTCTTTTTTCCACTTGCTATGAGCTCAGCAAAAGGCTGAGAAACTGAAAGGCACTTGAATGTAGCCATCTACATTCGTATACTGCATCTGTTTGGGCCCATCTCGAGGTCTGGAATCTGCATTGGAGATACAGGGATGGTTCCCTTGTTTATCTTGATTATCATGGAATAGTTCATCGGGCGCGGCGTCGTGATTGATACGATCTTGGATACAAACTCTGGCCGGGAAAGGTCAAGCAGCGGAAGGGATCTTGCCATCTTTACCGTGGTATAGTAAATGCCGTTCTGAGTGGGATTTACTCCCTCGCCGTGATGGGTGGGAAATATTTTGGTGTCGTCTGGAAACTTTAACAGCTTGTTGTGGAGCGTGTCGTAGAGTTTTGTTGCAAATTCCTCTGCCTGGTCACGCAGGTCAGGCCTACCAACACCTTCAACAAATAATGTGTCGCCAGAAAACACAATTCTGTCATCTATTACAAACGACATGCTTCCGGCGGTGTGCCCCGGCGTATGCATTACCTTGAGCTGCTTTGAGCCAAACGATATGGTGTCAGAATCACCAATCCTTTCGGATTCGATTTTGTATTCTTCTAACCTGCTCAGATACAGCTTTGCGCCGGCAATGCTAGCCAAGTCCCTTGCGGCAGAAACGTGGTCGGCGTGCTGGTGTGTATCGATTACCTTTGTTATTTTGAGGCCTTCTTTTTTCGCAAACTCGAGGTATTTCTGGGCAGGATATGTCGGGTCAATCACCACCGCCTCGCCGTCTGAGCCGACAATGTGGGAAAGGCATCCCTTGCCAATCTTTTCAACCTGGATTATTGTAAGGCCTGCTTCTTTGAGCGTAGTGGCATTTAGAACCTGGTTCCATAGCGCCATGCCGCCGACAAGCGATGTTGACTCGATCCCCTTCTGCGCCAGTGCAAACGTTGCGACCATGGAGCGGTTTCCATGCGAGCAAATGGTCACGATTTTTTTGTCCTTTGGTATCTGCAGGTGTGACCCTGGCCTGAAGAGCTCGGACAGCGGAATGTTGACGGCACCGGGGATCTTAAACTCCGAGAACTCTTCTGGTTCCCGGACGTCGAGCAAAAACACTTCATCGTTTTGCTTTAGCGAACTCCAGAGACTGTAGCCATCGATTGTGGTGTCACGAGTGCCCTTGACTATCTCTTTGTCCCATGATTTCATCCCGTCCTTGAGATAATGCGCGTCAAAGCCGAATCTTGCCATCATTGCGGCATTTTCCTTTGCAGCAGTGGCATCGTCATCAACTAGTATTATTTTCATAGATGGGGGAATCTTTGACATGATCGCCTGTTTTTGCTGCATCGAATCGCAGACGGCATTTGCAGCGCCGGAAATATGGCCTGCCAGGTACCTTTCCTTTGCCCTGATGTCTAAAATCAAAACCTGATCTTTGTTCTGCAGAATCTGGGATAACTCGTCAGGCGTAATCTCAATCGAATCCATTACAGAGACTGCCACATCCATGCCAAATTTAGAATTTGTGGTGTGCAAGGATCCGTGCATTGCGGTATCAGTAATGGATCATAACAGCCCCTATGACATGGTGACCGTTGGGAGCAAGGTAGTAGAGCAAACTGGTGTCGGCGCAGCTAAGCATATCGATAGGGTGGCAAAAAATACTCATTGACAAATACCACTCCCACAATCTGGACGAAAAAAGAATCATCTTAAAAATAAAACCCGAAAAAATCTACAATCTGTCAGGCTAGGCTAGCCAGCCTGTAGCACTGTGAGGACCCTATTTGGGATGTCCTTCAGACGAGATACCGCGAGTGTTTTTTCATATTCCAGATACTTTAGGTTGCTGGCAATTTTCGTTGCACCAAATGTGTCGTGGCCAACGCCTATTGCGACCATCCTGATTCCAAGGGATCGCAACGACTTGACCATTGTTCGGACTGCATCGGGGTCTGAAGGCTCGCCGTCAGAAAGCGTAAGAAAAACATCCGGCTTTTTTGATCTCAGAACTGGATACATCATCTGGTATACATCTGCCAGGGGGGTTCCCCCGTTTGCGTCTATCTGCGCAAGCCTTTTTGCACAGGCGTTGTTCCATTTGGTGTCCTCAGGCTTTACGAGCCAGCATACCACTTGTTTTTGTGTGGTGTTAAAGGCATAGACTGAGAACCTTATCTTCAAAAACGACAAGACCTCACAGAGCGCTACTGTGACCTTTTTGTACTGTATCTGCTGGTCCGTGATGCTAGATGAGTGATCGACCAGTATGACGATCTTTGCCTTGATTGACTTTTTGACATCGGTAAGAAACGGGACGTGGCCTTCGATGTACGACTCTGCGTCGAACTCGTCCCCCGTTAGTACGTGTTGCTCCTTCCAGCTGGTCTTCCACTCCTTGAACCGCGTCTTGAGATTTGAGATGAGATCCTGGTCATAGATTCTTGTCTCGTCCACGTTTGTAGAGCCTGGGACCTTGATTCCAATGGACTCGCTTCCTATGCCCTTGTTCTGGTTTTTCTTGTTTTCTTCTTTTACGACCTGAAACTCCTCTGCCACGGCTTTTCCTGACAGGATGTTTTGCACGTCAATTTTCCCAAAGTCCGCCTCTCTTGCTTTTGCGATTTTTTGCAATGCCTTTAGCAGATCTTCTGGCGTCACCATGAGGCCTGCGCCCTTCCATGGGACAGAAAGCGGAATGGTAACAAGTGCGTCGATGTCTAAAATCCGCAGTATCTCTGGAATTTTTTTCTCAAGCCACTCGGTGTCGTGATTTTTTTCCAACGCCTCTGCTAGGATCTCCTTTGAGCGGAGGGCGGCCCTCTGTATTTTTTCGTGATGGCTTGGCTGCAGCTCGCCCTTTACATCACCAAACAAAAAGTACTGATAGAACGCCTCGACTATCCTTGTTTTCCCCTGCACATCTCCAAGATGTGGGCGATAAATCCATGAATAGCCGTAATTGAAAATGAGCTCTTCGTCCATTCCGCGCCAGATTTTTCTTCCCAGAAGCTCTACTCTCCTCGTCTCAAGAGTGTTGAGAACAAAACCAAAGGCATGGTCGTTGCTTAGGATCTTTTTGCAGTACTTTACGCGCATAGACTCGTACCAAATCGATGTCCTGAACTGCCTGTATTTTTCAAAATCACTGCCGAGGTACTTCTCTGGCGCGATAAGGCTTATTCTGTTTTCCTTTAGCTTTGTCTGCGTTTCCTTTTTGTCTGAGAACTCGACTACGAGTTTTTCTTTTTGGGCCCATCGCCTTGCCAAAAACGTGGCAATCTCAACCAGCGTGTCGTTTCTAAAATGTATGGACTGCATCAGCTACCA
>CAZITM010000055.1:0-9923 GCA_964542205.1 uncultured Candidatus Nitrosotenuis sp. | reverse complement strand
GACGTCACAGAATGGTTCATGGGAATAGATTTTGAAAACCCCTCGGCCGCAAACAATGACATACCTGCAAGCATAGTCACTCTGCTTGGAAGGATGCTTCCATTTGCAAAGTGGATAGGAGGTGTACTGGTAGTTTTTGCCATACTGATAGGAGTAGGAAAACTACAGTTTGCAATACGCGATACTAGGACACAAACCCCTGGCTCTGCATGAGCTTATTGCCTCCGTCCTTTTTTGTCCAGTCCAGTACTGCGCTTCCCCTTGTAATGGGAGTCGTTTTGTATTTTTATTTCCTGCCTCCGCTCGGGCTTTTCGCGGCTGTGTTTTTTGCATTATGGCTTTTGGGTTTTTTGTTGGACGCAGGAATCACCGCCAGTATGTCGCAGTTCATACCAAGACATGAGATCAACGTGATATTTCCTACGCTGTACTCAAGGTTTGGACTTTGCGGAGGCTATGCTATCCAGTTTCTGCTGGAGACGGCAGTGGTGGCATTTTTGCCGTTTCTTTTTATTGGCGCCATCGATATCTCTGCAAGCTCGGTTGTGTCTGCAATGTTTGGCACGTCACATATCCTTGCGTTTTATTCTAACAAAAAAATATCGAGCTCACTCAAGCGATAGTGAGTGGTGGTTTGTGATCACCTTTTGGTGTCTGCCAGACTCGCTGCCTTTTATTCCTGTATAATTATAGGCCTTGTGAAGATACAGGTAAAGAGCCGCCGCGGAATTTTTGATGCAGGCATCATAATACTTGGCATAATCATAGTAATCGTGGCAGTAATTTCTGCCACACTTGCGTGGAGCGATGTCCTGCAGGTTGCATATGTAAGCCTCATCACAAAGATTCCCAAGTTTGACTACCAAGTTCACGGCGGAAGCGAGTCTGGGAACAAAAACTTTGAGGTTTATTCCACTCTGCGGACGATTTCTTTTTTTCTGATCGTCTTTGTATTGATGTTTGCAGGCCTGTCCGTAATGTTTGAGAGAATAAACATCTTGCCTCCCGAGACTGCGTTTAGGATAATCTCAAAGAGCATCTATTTTGTCTTCTTTTTCTTTTTCTTTCCACCCCTGTGGGACATCTCGTCTGCTGCAGTAGAACAGCTGTCAGTATGGATCCTAAACCCGCAAGATGTTGAGAACTCCTCCAAAAACATCGAGATCCTTCTAAAGAAACTTGGAAGCATGGAATGTGTCGATCCCAACGATCCAGAAGGCAGCTGCCACTTTACGCTGGATAAACTCGTGGCCGGCATGACAGATCCCTTCGGGGCACTCAAGAATATTTTTCAGACCTCATTTTTAGGCGTTTTCAAAGCAATAGCATTTCTGTCGTTTATGTTCGTGTCATTTTTGATGGGCACCATCAGACAGGTGCTTACAGCAATTGTCATTATTGGCCTACCAGTCTTGTTGATACTCTCTTTGTTGCCGTTTTTCAAGAGGGTCGTAGATAGGTTCATCGACGCAATGCTGGGCCTTTTGATTGCGCCAATATTTTCGTCACTTGTGATTGTTGCCGGAGTGGCATATCTGGGGACGATAAACGGCCCCGATCCCATAGTGGAGTGGTTTGCAGCACTTGCGATAATGATACTTGCGTCGCTTGTCCCTGCCATGACTGTCCCCATGGTTGGACCACTCGTCGGCATGGTGCAGGGAATGGCCGGTGCGGCACTCAGCACCGGCGGGATGATTACCAGCATGGCGGGTCTTGGCGTGAGTCGCGGCATCACATCGATATCTGGAACTATTCAGAGCAGGAGAGCAGACGGCATTTCGGATCTGAAATCAAGTGTTTTGGGATCCGGAATCACATCAATAATACAAAATTCCCAAGAAACTAAAAGCCCTGCCGAATTGGCAGCTAAAGAGTTCAAAACTCCCGTTGACCCTGTTGAAGGTTTTGGCGGGATACCACAGGCAATCATTGATTCGGCTGCCGACAGTAGCATATCTAGGGCATCAGGCTCTGAAAGGCTGCCAAGCAATGCTGCAATCCAAAAGTCGGTGCAGACTGGTGATGTAGAAGGCGTTTTTTCTCCACCAAAGGCAATTTATGACGCACTGGGTATGAGCTCTCCCTACAACGAAAGTAATGATATATCCCCCAAGACAGTCAGTGAAGAGAGCAGACTCGGATCCTTGTTTGGCGACTTTGTCAACAAATTCACAAAAGACAAGAATTCGTCAAAGTAAATTGTGCACAATGCCTTTCTTTTCCAGGCTTCCACGTCTGGCCAAGGACTCGGTTTCTGAGACAGAGCAGGCATATTGGTTGTTTGCCATGGCGTATGTGCTCGCGACACGGCTGCCAGATTCGAGTTTGAATGTATATCGGAATCTCCCGCCCTGACGAGTGTCCCAGATTATTTCAAATCTGTCATTTGTGGCCGCATAGCTCCTCAGCCACTCAAATGAGAGATCCAAGACAAGACCATATTTTAGCGATTCAAATGCAATGCCAAGGGTCGTAATATACAATATTCCTTTCCCATGAGCGCTTGCGCTTACCTCGAATGTTTTTACGATTTTTTCGTTTGGTGATAATGGGATCATTTTACTGAACGGCAAAGTCGATTCTTTGCTTTGGATCTTTTGCAAACCTAGCCGCGTTAATTTTCCAGGATTCGTTCTTGCCAAGTGTCGGAAGTAGAAACCAGGTGCCTCCCTTGTCTGCAGGTAGTTTTATCGCCGGGAACCCGAACTTGAAGACGACCTTTTCTCCCAATATCACCACGCCGTCATCAGCTGACTCTAGTCGATATTTTATTTGGTGCGGCCTGGCCTTTAGTTCAGACCAAGACTTGAAAAACGAATTATGGGTAATGTAGATGTTTTTTGTTCTATCAAACCAGCAATCGTTCCAGATTTCATGGTCTGCCACCGCACTTGGAATTTTCTCGAATCGCCTCTCAACTAGTGGGTTTTTGATTGTGATTGTTTCCGTTGCTGTGTCCGAGGCAAGACCAATCCTTTTTAACAAATCCACATGGTCTTGTTTTATTTGTCGATACAGCGAGCATGCAATCTCTGGTTTGTTGCAACGAATAACCAGCTCAGAAAGTGACTTGTTTTCTGACCAGACCAGCCTAGTTGAGTGCTTGTCTATTGGAAGATAGCTTAGAATCTCATCGTGCTCCAGGCTCAAAATGAGGCCGGATCTGCCATTTTCTAGTGCAAGTCCAAAATTTGTCATGTATACGATGCATGCCCCAAACTTTGATGCCGCCGGAAACGTAGCTAGGATTTTTTCTCCCGCTAAGAGCGATTTCATACGCTAAAACGACTCGTTCTTTTTAAGATTGCGACTATTGTGCCTTGAGAAATCTTGCGTGGGCATAATATGTGTCAAAGGGCTTGCTATAGATTATCAAAATGTCATAGACTTCGTGGTCTATTCCTGTGATGTCGTAGTTTTGCGAGCCCTGCGAGGCCTTGAGCCGCCCCAAATCAATTCCAGTAGAGATCGAGCCGTCCTTTGTAAGGTAAATGTGTTGATCAATTCCGCTGGTAACGCCAAAATCTTCCAATCTCAAAAACGTCATATGATCAGAGACAAATATTGCTGCTGTGCCCTTGGCAGAAAATCCCTTGAGCCCAGCAATCGGCGTTAGCTTGGTCATTCGGAGATCGCTTGAGCCAGATATTTCTCTTATCTCGTCTTTGCTTTCAGTGATAAAGATTGGGTGGTTTCTTGCCTCCTGAAGCACCATCTGTGCGGTGGTAGACGGCATTTGCTGTATCAGATCATATCGGGTTGACTCATCCAGAGATAGCAATTTGTCATATGTGAGGCCAGTTTGATAGGCCTCAAGTGCTGCTGAGAGATGGTCTTGTTGTTCCGGCTGTACGTATGTTGCAGATACCACATAGTACATGCCGATAAGAAAGGTTCCAATTATTACGGAAAGTGTCACTGCTCTAAGCAATCAGGCCGCCACCTCTTGCGATGCGATCTTTTTCGATTCTTGTTGGGCCGCAATCGCAAAAAACGCTCCCATCACTAGCCCAAATACAGCATGTAGTTCTATGGAGCCGACCATTATCAGATTAGTGTTTGATAGTAGCAATCCTACTTCGCCAGCCAAGCTGTTTGACTGAACCAATGGAATCATCAAAACCGTGCTAATGGGCACAAAAAAGACAGCAAACACCACAATTCCGGTAGTCACACCCGCAACTGCGCCTTTTTTGATTGAGAGGATATCGAGCTTTTTGTGGATGCCAGAGCCAAGGCCAAAGACCGTGCCTATCAGTGACGCCGTAAGCATATGAGTGACCATCCCAAATAGTGTTGCTTCCAGCCCACGCAATCCGACGGCAAGCCCCACAACCTTGTAAAAGGTCCCTTGGTCTGCTCCAAGGCCTAGATCTATTACAAATATACTAACAAAAATCGCAAAGCCGCCGACAAGGCCTGCTACGCATCCAATCTGTGCTCTTTTTGAAAAAATGAGCTGAGAGGTATTGGTCATGTGGATGGCCAGTGTTCGCTCTCAAATTCTTTCCAAGTTTCTTTTTTTTCCTTTTTTGCTTTACCTTTCATACGATACTCATCATACAACATAATTGAGCTAAACAATCCCATTACGGCGCCATACAAGACATGTAGTACGAGGGATCCCCACAGGATCTTGTCGAATGTATCTACCAATATTGCTGCAACCTGTGTATTTTCTTGAGATGTCATGACAAGTCCAGATGCGTGGGACGAGATGACTGGGAACATCACGTATAAGGTGATCGGCATGAAAAATATCGCATAGACTTCGATGCCAGTCACTGCGCCTCCGACGATTCCCTTTGGAACTCCGGTTATGTGCAAGTATCGGTGCAGCGTTGAGCACATACAAAATATTGAGCCTATAGCTGCCGCAGTTATCATGTGTGCAAAAAATCCAAATGCGATAGCAGACATGCCGTCAAGGCCTGCGAGTATTCCGACTACTTTGTAAAAGGTGCCAAACGGAACACCTAACTCACTGTCTATCCAGAAAAACGAGCTGAAAAGCGCAAAGCCTCCGACCAGTCCCGCGACACAGCCGGTTTTGGCCATATGGTAGATTTCTGCACTACTCGTCATTGCGCACCACCGAAAGGACCCTGTGCGCCAGTGCAGCAAATCCATGCGCTTTTCAACTATTTTGTTATACATCAAACAAATATAACACGTATTCTAAAAATAATTAAAATTTGTTTAATTTGAAAAAGAATTGGAACAGATCTATTAAAAAATTGAGCCATACCTCAAAAATTTCAAACAAATGTGAGTTTAATAAATTAAGGATAGTATTGCAAGTAGTGCTCTGGAACTCAAGTTCCCTGCCCATCGACCCGGTACGAGCGCATCGGTGTTTACTTACTTGATACTATCCTGTCCGTTCGAACGCATACGAATCAATTAAAGCTGATCACGGATAATTTGAACATTTGTCAAGATAGAAAATCAAAAATGAACACATGTTGAATTTGTTTAAATGTGAGAACGTAAATGCCGGTTCTATTTCTTGAGGAAGCCGAGGCCGAATTTAAAAGATTTTTGTGTTTTTCCATGCTTTTTGCCAAGACCATCCAGGTAGTCATATGTTATTTTTCTTCCATGGCCAACCATGTTCGAAGTTTTTAGGTCTCTGAGGTTGAACCATTTTCCATTTTCAAGCTTTATCAGCGCATCGTCTGCAAGCGCAAAGCCGGATCCTTCGTCATGGAATACAAGTGAGCCCCCGGCTTTCAGCTCGATCACGCAGTTATAGTTTACGGTAGTCCCAAAAACAGCAATGTTTTTTGCCCTGACTTTGACGTTGTTTACCAGATTATTCACAACGACGGTATCTGCGTCAAGTAGCACCGTTTCCCTCGCCGTTCCGGCAATTATTTTTCCTTTTGGTGCATGCAGCTCCGTAAAGTGTTCTTTTGTGATGAATATCCCAACCCGTCCCTGTGGATCCTGCAGGATTTCTTTTATTCCGATCAGATTTCCTGCAATGATGTCGCCGTTTTGCGCCGTTATTTTTGCGCCGTGTTCTATTGTGAAGTTGTTTTGGATAGGATCGAGCATCACAAAGTTTCCGTTTGTTATTGTGATGTTTGTTTTTACTTCTTCTTCTTTTGCAAAATATGGGCTGGTTATGCTTCCGGCCATTACAACATTGCCGTCATACGTAAACCCCCCGGCCCAGTACTTGCCTTTTATGAAAAGATCTCCGGATTGCTTTATCTCAAACTCCATCTCACCAAGCTCCTTTGAGCCAAAGAGTCTAGAGCCAGCGGCATTGCTTTTTTGCAAGAGTGCTGCCCAGTCCTGTGCAAGCCGCATCTCTCTGGCGACATCTGTAGAGAGGATCAGGTTTCGTCTTTTTCTTTCCTCTTCCGAGTCCCCGCCATAGACGCGGGCCTTTTTGAGTTTTTCATCTTCCGTGTCTGGGTAGACCTTCCCTGCCTTAAGGTCCTCGTATGCTTGGATTATTTTTTTTATCTTTTCTTCGTCGCCGCCTCTGTCGGAATGATGATCCAAGACAAGCTTGCGAAATGCATTACGGATCTCTTTTTCGGATGCGCCGTGCCTTACGCCCAGTATGTCATAGTTGTTTTCCAAGTACGATTGTTTTTTGTCCTAGATAGATTATCTAGTTTTTCTCTTTGCCAAAGGCTGCCATGACGCCTGCCAGTACGTGCCATTTGGAAGCATAGACATGTTGATCGCACCTCCGATCCTATATTGAATGGAGAGATCTGACATCTATTGTCCAGCCCCTTAAAACAAAATTAGGCCATTTTAGTGCATGAAGCGACGTGGTGTGAGCTTGGCAAGCGAGGCATTCTGCATCCGATGCATTGCCTTGCTCATCAAGGCCCTTGATCAAGACGCATCGGCCAAGATCGAAAAAACATAGTTGCGAAATGGTCATCGTTGCCGGTGCGACCTACGTTTTTTATGGGAAAGTTAGCTGCGCGGTGGTGTAGTCGAAAACATCACGAGTTCCTCGTTGGACGGAGTTATTTGGCAAAACAAGCGATAATCTTTGGTAAGCATCAGGCACTGGCCCCTCTGGAGGGATTTGATGAGATCAGCCTCTTCGTCGGAAAGCGACATTGCTGTTTTTATTTTATCGGCGGCCTGTTCGGTGTTTTGTAGGAATATTTTTGTGCCAGCATTGTCTGCAATTGCACGGCCAAAATCATTTTCGATAATGTCTTCAGGCCTCTGTGTGACAAACACAAAGATCACGTTAAACTTTCTTCCCACGCGTGCAAGCATGTTTAGGAATTTGCCAGAAGTATTTTTCATAAAGAGCATCCAGCCCTCGTCAATAAGTAAGATTTTTGGGATTCTTTGCTCCATGGTGTTTATTTTTTTCCAGATTTTGCCAAGGACTAGCAATAACAATAGAAACACCCTATCCTGACCGTCAGTTCCACGAAGTGAGATTATCGCCCTATCTGAGATCGCCGGTTCGCCCTCAAGAATCGACGACATTTTTCCCTGTACTAGGTCGTTTAGGTATTCTTTTGCCTTATCGTTGACCCTGCCATGGAACTCTTTGATGGATTTGCAGCCTATGGCTTTGGCGCGAAACTCCGTACGTATTATTTCATTTACGTTTTTGAGGTCGGCCAAAACATCCGCAGCATCGGTGGCCTCAAAAAGTACGAATGGGTCCAGCCCCAAGGCTTCCTGTTCGGTCACCCTGAGCACATCCAAGCCCAGAAACTCGGCTATCTTTTCATATTCGCCGTTTGGGTCGACTACGAAGATTTTTGCGTCTGGAAACTTGTTGTCGAGTCTTTTGAGAAGGATTTTTGCAGTCACGGACTTGCCGGCACCAGATGACGCAAGTAGTAAGATGTTATAGTTTTCCCGCAGCATGTAGTCATAAATGATTGGTGCGCCTGTTCTGAGGTTCAGTCCCAAGACAACACCGTTTGGCACTTCGATCATGTCGGCACTGACAAAAGGATAGAACACACCACAGGAGACGAGATCAAAATAAAGTGTCTTGCCAACGCCGTCAACGAGCATTTGTTTTTGAATCGTCACAGTAGGATCAAATGAAACTAGTGCAGCCCTCATTGCGGCCTTAAAGTCCTTGTCCTGAAGCTTTAGACCAGGCAGGCTTTTTGCTTTGATCACAGATACCAGTGAGACTGAGAAGAGTTTTGTTTGTTGTTTTGTCAGGGCGTCAAGCACTGCAAGTCCTTTTTCTGTCCGGTATTTGAGCTCGTGCGACCTTGCTGCACCGGACGACACTAGGCCAACATATCGGTGTAATTGTGAGACTGCCTTGTGGTTTTCAATTGGTTTTATCCACACCGAGACCATGTCGGATTTTGAAAGTAGTGAGTGCACCCAAGCAGGCGGGAGTGTGGCAGGGACTTTGTACAGCGTGTAACATCTGGCAATGGTCGAATCGGTAAACGTCAGATGTCCAAGATCTTCTGATTTTACATCCCACCTGGGCGGCTTTGCGACCATTGAATATTCTAGGCCGACTTGGTCGAGTGTTTGTTCAATGGGCTCGTTTGAGACAAGAAAAGTTCGTGGAACAGGCACGAGTTTTTTGTCGTCCCCCACCTGCAGCTCCAGCGAGTCTTTTTGCATGATTATTCTTACCGGTTTTTGTATTGCAGAGAGAAGCCGATAGAATTTGGTCAGGGCCGCAAGCTTTTTGTCGTATGGAAGAGTGCCGAAATTGGTAGGCTTGATTTCATAGGCGTGTTTTTGATGCTTTGCTTGCTGATGAATTAGTGAAAGTCTCACAAAAAGAAATGGACTGTCTTTTTTAAGGAGGTAATATGTTTGTGGTTCTTTAATTTCACAACGGCAATACAGGCCATGGAAATACAGTCCGTGCATTTCTTTTTGCCAGTAGTTGTTATGATGGCAATTCTCATAGTTGTGATAGTTTACCTGCATAGAAAAACCAAATTGCAGCAAATGTCATTAGGTAAAAAACAGACAAATGCACATCAAATGGGCATAAACCAAGCAAGGGGAGACATCTACCAGGTCCTTGGCACCTTTTCCATACTTGCAGACTATGAGCAGATTGGTTTTATCTCAACTACATCAAAGCAAATGTCGATAGACATGATAGGAATCAGAAGCGACGGGATAGACTTTATCGAGTTCAAGAAAAAAGGCGCCGATTTAAAACCCGCCGAGTCCAAAATAAAAAAGTTGATCGACGCAAAAATGGTACGCTACCAAATAAAGGATGTAGAGCTGCCGGCCGGACTTTGTGTTGAAAATAGATCTACAACACATTATGGTGACAAAAATCGTCAAACAACATCTTTATAAAGTACAGGTACCGTACCATACGGTATGGTAGATGATTTAAGATTAGACAGCCTTGAAGGCGTAGGTCCTGTAACTACAAGAAAACTGACAGATGCAGGAATACACAACATAATGGATCTGATTGTCAGAGGTCCAATCGACGTAGCAGAAGTTACTGGCATGGACAAGGAGACTGCAGAAAAGATCGTGACCAAGGCACGACAGACCCTAATGGAACAAGGTCTCATAACAAAGGATTTTGTTACTGCAACCGAGATTTACAAAAGAAGACAGGACATTGGCAAGATCTCTACTGCGACCCAGTGTCTGGATCAACTTCTTGACGGTGGAATCGAGACCCAAGCACTGACTGAGGTTTATGGCGAGTTTGGTTCTGGCAAAACACAGTTTTGTCTGACAATGTGCGTCATGTGCCAAAAAACAAAAGAGGAAGGTGGACTCGGTGGCGGAGTCTTGTACATCGATACTGAAAACACTTTTCGACCAGAAAGAATTGTTTCAATTGCAAAAGCAAAGGGACTAGACCCAGAAAAGGTTCTAGACAACATCATTGTAGCAAGAGCATACAACAGCGCCCACCAGATATTGATCCTAGAAGAAGCAGGCCCGATAATCGA
>CAZITM010000054.1:0-9940 GCA_964542205.1 uncultured Candidatus Nitrosotenuis sp. | reverse complement strand
AGAATCAAAACCAACAATGAAAATTAAGCAGAAAAAGAAAAAATCAAGGTAGGTGCATTGTAAGTCTCTGATTTTCCTATATTACCGTAAAACAACAAGCGCATGATCCATTCAATTAATACCATTACAAAATAATTCGAGCGTGCATTGTCACAAAACTTCGATCGCAGAGATATCTGATAAAAAAATAAAAAAGGTTACATGTCCATTCCGCCCATGCCGCCGCCCATTCCGGGTGGTGGGCTGCTTGGACTTGGAGCATGACTTGAGGATTTTGATGCCGCAATGACGTCATCTATTCGCAGAATCATGCATGCCGCCTCCGTTGCTGCGTTGACGACCTGCTCTTTTACCGCAAGTGGCTCGTAGATGTTCTGGGATTCAAGGTCGGCTACTTGGCCATTTATGACGTCAATGCCATAGGTAGCCTTTCCTGTCGTGCCCCTTGAACGGAGCTGCACTTGTGTATCTAGGGGATCCATTCCGGCGTTTTCTGCCAATACCAAAGGAATGGTCTCCAGTCCCTCTGCAAATTTTTGCGCTGCCAGCTGTGGACGCCCATCTAATGTGTTTGCCCACTCGCGTATCTTTGCAGATACCCTCGTCTCCGCTGCGCCTCCGCCAATCAGTACGTGTGGGTATTCAACCACATCTTTGACTGACATGAGGGCGTCGTGTATGGATCTTTCTACTTCGTCGACTACTCGTTGCGAGCCGCCTCGGGCCAAAATCGACACCGCTTTTGGATTCTTGCAGCCTTCGATAAAGACCCATTTGTCAGATTCGACCTGCCTTTCCTCGACCAGCTTTGCCGAACCCAAGTCCTTGTCTGTAAGCTCATTGATGTTGGTGACAATTCTTGCTCCGGTTGCCTTGGCAAGCTTGGTAAGATCGCTTTCTTTGATCCTTCGCACTGCCAAGATGTTTGCTTTCGCAAGATAGTACTGTGCCATTTCGTCGATGCCTTTTTGACAGAGCGCGACATTTGCTCCGGATGCAGCTATCTTGTCAACAAGCTTTTTGAGCATCTTGTTTTCTTCGTCGATATAGATCTGCATTTGTTCTGGCGAGTTGATGTTTATCTTTGCATCAAACTCTGTCTTTTCGATTTCAAGTGGAGCGTTTAGTAATGCAATCTTTGCATTCTCTATTCGCTTTGGCATCCCACCGTGAACAATTTCCTTATCTAGGACTATTCCGTGGATTAGCTCGGTGTTCTTGATAGACGAGCTGCCTTTTTTTTCCACCTTGATGTTGTCTATGTCGACTTTGTATTTGTCACCGATTCTTTCTACAACAGACAAGACTGCATCCACTACAATGTCTGCAAGCTCCTCGGAATTTGTTGAGACCATCTTGGATGCAAGTGTAGTCATTGCAACTTTTTTGAGGAACTTTTTGTCGAGTGGGTCGACTCTGATGCCTATCTGACGCAGTTCTGCAATAGCCTTTTCTGCCGCCTTTTTGAAACCATCGACTACTACAGTCGGGTGAACGTTCTTTCCGATAAGCTCCTCTGCCTTTTCCAGGAGGGAGCCGGCAAGAACAACAGTAGATGTTGTACCGTCACCGACTTCGCTGTCTGTGGCCTTGCTTATCTCTACCATCATTTTGGCAGCAGGGTGTTGAACGTCTATTTCTTTGAGAATTGTGGCACCATCATTTGTAATGGTGACATCACCCAAAGTGTCCACGAGCATCTTGTCCATTCCTCGCGGACCAAGACTCGTTCTTACCAGTTCGGCTATCAGCTTTGCAGCGCTTATGTTGTTTTTCTGGGCATCGTTACCCTTTGTTTGTGATGTACCTTCTTTTAGAAGGACGATCTGTGGTGCTGTCACAAAATCACCGGTTTCGTAATTAAATAAAATTATTTATAAATTTTTGTAAGAAAATACCTAACTTGTAATTTAATGACTTTAATCAAAGAAAAAATTATATAATGTAATGGATATTACTTTCCCCAGGTGATCAACATGTGGTTTGATGACCATTTTGATAGAATGTTTCAAAGACTGTCAGGCCAATTTTTTGATATGGATGACGACTTTGAGCGAGCATGGCGTGATGCCAAAACAGAGCCATACTTTTATGGATATTCAATGACAATTGGCAGCGACGGCAGGCCTATAGTAAAACAATACGGAAATGTCCTGCCCACCTTGGCGACAACGGAAGCAAGGGAGCCATTTGTGGACCAGGTTGTAGACAAGGACAACAAGAATCTGAGGCTTCTTGCAGAGATGCCGGGAGTCGACAAAAAAGACATCAAAGTGACAGTCGAAGGAAAATACGCAAACATAAGTGCAGAACACGGAGACCGAAGATACCAAAGCAGAGTCCAACTTAGACACAAAATCGACGAAAACTCTGCAAAGGCGATATACGCAAACGGAATACTCGAAGTCACATTCCGGCTAGTTGACGAAAAGCCAAAAGGAAAAACAATCCCAGTGAATTAGGTGAGAACTATGAGCAACACCACAAAACTACCACAAAACCTAGTTTCAAAAATTCAACAAGGTGTGAGGTGGTTACAAAATGCCGGACGAAAGCTGTAGAAAGTGCGGCGGCGAGATCGATACACTAAACTGCTCCAAGTGCAAAATGCCGATCGAGCGCATTTGCAAATGCTGCGAGTACGCAATCCGTATAATATCACACTATTGCATCAAAAACATCACTCCAATACCGTACGCATGTGTGGCGAATGCATAGTGCTCCCCCAATCTCCCGCTATGCATTCCCACTTCTTGTCTTTTGGTTTTTGCAAATTGGTGTCTTGATATGGTGATTCGGGATTGGACAAGGGTTACAATTGCGATGGATATTGAACTTAACAGGAAATTAAAAGAAAAGCAATACGAACTAATGATGAAAAACAATAACATCAGCTTTTCAAAACTGGTAAATCACGTTCTCGAAGAGGGGCTAAAACACGTCAACTTGCCAATGACGTAAGAAAACTGTCTAATGCGTTAGCTATCCAGAGTGGCCCGCAGCATCCATGCCGTCTTTTCATGCTTTTCCATTAACTGTGTGAGAAAGTCCTCTGTTCCCACATCGTCTACATCATCACAAACCTCTATGTCCTTGCGCAGGTTGCGAATTATCGCCTCGTGGTCTGACAGAAGATTTGCTATCATGGCACTTGCCTTTGGGTATTTTCCGGGGTGTTCTTTGAGCCTTGATGCCCTGACAAACTCGCCTAGCGTGGCTGGAACCTTTCCACCAAGGGCGCGAATTCTCTCTGCGACCTCGTCGATGTCTCCTGCCAACGCCTCATATTGCTCCCCAAACAACTTGTGGTATTGGCTAAAATCCTCGCCGGTCACGTTCCAGTGGTAATTTTGTGTCTTTGTGTACAGGACATGCTGATCAGCAAGTATCCTGCCCAACAATGAGATGACTCTCTGGCAGGTTTTTTGCGATAGGCCGATGTTTGTCCTGTCCATGATTGGTATCACATATTCCAATATACAAAACTTCTGATCTCAAAGCCGATACTAATTTTTAGGACAAAATCAAACTCTGCACATGGGCGAGTTTTCACTAGTCGAGCCCTCCTACATATCAAAGGACGGATGCAGGCTGGTCTGGAAGGGAATAGACGAGGACGACCAAGATGTCGTAGTGCTAAACAAAAACGAGCTTGACAATCTTACTGAGATACTCTCAAAAGACTCTACCGGAAAAGTGGAGCTGGAAGACCAATACAGCACAATACTTGTCAACACAGACACCACGCAGTTCCACCTAAAAGAGCACAAAATACTTGAGGCAAAGACGTCGGTTCTTGCAAAAAAACTCCTCGAGTACAGAAAGATCCCACACGAGCCAAAACCTATCAAAATCTACCCAAAAGAGTTCCTCCCGTCAATCCAGATAGAAAAAGACGATTCTGATGCTATCTCGGTTCTTGCCTCAAAAAAGAAGCTCTTCGTTTCAGAAAGCGATCTATTCCGGGTCATGGCGACGCGCAGGTCCACTAGGAACTTTGACACGTCGCACCCTGTGGAGCAGTGGAAGGTAGACAAAGTACTTGCGGCCGCAGACACTGCGCCCACTGCAGGAAACTTTCAGGGCTTTGAGGTATTTTACATAAAGGATATGGAGATAAAAAAACGACTAGTCGAGGCTGCCAACAACCAGCCCTACGTAAATGCGCCCGTGGTGCTCGTTTTTTGCATGGATCCGTCGCGCGTCAAAATCAACTTTCCACCGGAGATCCTTGCCAAGTTCTCGCTCCAGGATGCAACGCTTGCGGCCGCATACTCACAGCTTGCGGCATCAGCACTTGGCTTGAGCTCTATTTGGATCGGAATGATAGACGAGGAAAAGGTAATGCAAATTCTTGGCACAAATCTCAGACCATCATCCATTCTATGTATGGGATATCCGCACCATAAGCGCCCACCAAAATCCAGGCGAAAGCTAAAGGACTTGGTTCATGTGATATAGCTAGCCGTGTTTTTGTTTTTTCTTTTCTCTTATTCGCTGTCTCATTCGCTTTAGGCCCTCTGCGAATCTTTTCTTTTCCTCCTTTGTCCTTAGGATCATTGGCGGCACCGGCGTAGGTCTTCCGTTTTCGTCAAGTGCTACCGAGGTGACAAAGGCAGTTCCAGTCAGGGTTCGCGTTCCCTTTATGAGGTCTTCCGCCTCAACCCTGACTTCTATTTCCATTGACGACTTTCTGACGCACGTCAGCCGCGCATTCAGTATGAGGGCATTTCCAACAAAGACAGGCTTTAGAAAGTCGACTCTGTCTATACTTGCAGTCACAGCGTTTTTTCTGCAGTGCCTGTGGGCAACTATTCCGGCTACTATATCTATGTGCTTTAGGATTACTCCACCAAAGACGTTTCCTGCGGGGTTTGCGTCAGATGGAAACATTCTTGCTATTATCTCGACTTTGGAGTCGTTTGCGCTTTTTGCGATCAAGGGCCTGACTTGATACCCTGGGCTATCTAGGTTTTTTGTTTTGGGAATGGTTTTTACGTCTCTTTTGGAACAAAAGCACGTGACAGATCTGTCATACAATGACAAACTGATCCTAGTCCAGTACGCGATTCTCAAGTACGAAAACGAGGCTGTTTTGCTTGAAAAACTAAAGGCAGTGCTGCCAGAAAAAGACGCGCAAAGGAGCATTGACACACTGATTGGCACGCAAAGGGTGCGCAGGATAGGGCCGGAAATCCTGCAAAACAACGAAAGCCACACCGAGCTGCCTGATCTTCCAGATGAACTAAAGCCGATAATTGAAGGCCTCTGAAATCTCGATCAATGCCGCCAGACAAATTTTTTAAGCTGGATTTTATCAGCGTATGTGATTCATGGAAGAAATATTGACGCAAATTGGAGAGATGTCCCCTGTCCTGGTGATGGGTCTTGGATTGGCAATAGGACTTGAACACGCCTTTGAGCCGGATCATGTTGCAGCAGTAAGTACCCAAATATCACGAGGTAGATTCACACAAAAATCAACAAAACAGATAATCAAAAGCGGTACAATCAAGTCATCAGTTCTTGGTGCATTTTGGGGTGTGGGGCACACGACCACACTTGTCCTGATGGGGCTTTTGGTATATGCATTTGTAGTAAAAATTGAGGAGAATGTCTTCTCTGGTCTGGAATTAATTGTTGGGATGATGCTTGTATTTCTTGCAATAACGACTATCTTAAACAAAAAAATAATTCGACTCAAGCACCAGCATCCACACCAACACGCGGATGGAACGATTCACTTTGATCCGCACAATCACCGCGACGCTGATCACAGACACGGCCACAAGTCATATCTAATCGGTTGCATACATGGCTTTGCGGGAAGCGGTAGCCTTGTGGTCCTGACTGCTGCCACCATGAACAACGTTGGTATGGTACTAGGTTTTATTCTGATATTTGGAATCGGTTCCATCATTGGTATGGCCTTGATTAGTGGAATGATGGGACTGCCATTTGCATTATCCACTAGAATATCTACCGTAAACAGAGTCTTTCGTTATGTGGCAGGCGCATTTTCGCTAATAATTGGCGCAAATATCGTGTATCAAATTGGATTTGTCGATAATTTGTTCGGACTTTAAAACCCGCGAAGCCCCTGGGGCCTTACCACCTCGGGATGCTGCTTCATCCATGCTATCTTCTCAAGCATTACATGCTTGTCCTGTGGGAACGTTCCTTTGATGGTGTATGCATTGGAGCCGTGATTTGCCCTAAAGACCACCTCTTTTTTTACGTCTATCTTCTTTATGAGATCCTCAAGCTCATCAAGGGCCTCAGAGTCGCTTACCGGGATGAACGGCTCGCCAAACTTTGTCACAAACTCGTCTTTTATTCCATTTTCTAGATATAGTGTCAGTGCCCCGACATAATGTGGCGATGCGGCATTGATGACTTTGGCAGTTCCCCTGATGTGTTCTTTGGTGTATGTCTTTCCGCCAAGGCCCAAAATTATCATGCACGAAAGTGTAAATCCTGCGTCCATTGCCTTTTTGCAGGCCCGAACTATTGTATCTGCGGTTGCCCCCTTTGTTACCTTTTTTAGAATAATGTCAGAGCCACTTTCTATTCCAAGATAAAACATTTTGAGGCCAGCCTCGCAAAGCGTTTTGAGCTCCTCTGGCTTCTTTTTGAGAACATTCATGGGCATCGCATAGCAGGAAACTCGCTCAAGCGCAGGAAACTTCTCATACAGATATGTCACAATTTTTTTCATGTACTCTGTGTCAAGGTTCAGCGCGTCGCCGTCTGCAAGAAATATTCTAGTTGTGCCCGGGAGATGCTTTGACATAAGATCTATCTCTGCTTTTACCTCGTCCCATGGCCTCTCGGAGTACTGCTTTGATCTGTACATGTCGCAAAACGAGCACTTGTTAAACGAGCAGCCAAGCGTCACCTGAAATATCAGAGAGTGCGCCTCAGATGGTGGCCTGTACAGCGGATAATCATAATTTAGCATCATGTATCATATCTAGTACTGGTTCAGTAATATTATTTTGCGTTTTAGGGTTCTGTCGGGTTATCGAGGGATGATGTTTATAGCAAGTAAATCATTAACTAAAACAATGCCACTCAAATCCATCAGACAAAATTTCACGCCGAACTCTGAACAGTTACGACTAATGGAGATCTTCAAAGACATGGTGAATAACTGCATCAGAATAGGGTTGGAACATAATTGTTCTACCATGAAGAAACTGTCACTGTTATCATACCAGAAACTCAAAGATTATCAAATTCAGTCATATTACAAGCTCACTGCCATATCGCAGGCAGCAGGCAGACTGGCACAGATGAAAAAAGACATCAAAAAGGGCAGAAAGACAAAATCACCATTTGTAAGAAAGCCGTACCTTGTCTCCTGTTACGGATTCAAAATCAACGGCATGTTGCTGTCGTTTCCAGTATCAAACAGACAATTCGCAAACATTTTGTTAAACGAACATACAGCAAAGATTCTCTCAGACGATTCGCTAGAACCAAGATCCTTTACCGTTACGCCTAACTCCCTTGCAATAACAGTCAGAAAACAAGTACAGGAAATCACACCAGAATCTGTAATTGGAATAGACGGAAATCTCAGAAACGTCACCATTTCAACATTAAATGGCTGTATCATGTACAAAACAAACAAGCTATTATCCATCAAGCAAAACTCGCAGTTTGTCAGGGCAGCCTTCAGGAGAAATGACAGACGTGTAAAGAACAGATTTTACACAAAGATCAGAGGAAGACAGACGAGACGGATCAGCCAATATCTACACAAAATCTCAAAAGACATAGTGCAGAAAGCAAAGGAATCAAAAGCAATGTTAGTATTCGAGGATCTAAAAGGCATCAGAAAACTGTACAGAAAGGGCAACGGTCAGGGAAACAATTACAGACGCAAGCTGAACTCATGGTCTTTTTACGAGTTGCAAAGGCAAATCCAGTACAAGGCAGAATGGGAAGGCATTCTAGTATGTTTTGTAGATCCAAGACGCACCAGCCAGCTCTGTCCAACATGCGGAGAGTCACTCCAAGAGGACAGGCAGAACAGACGAAAGTTGTGGTGCAATAATTGTAGCAAGAGCATGGACCGTGATATTGTCGCATCCATGAACATTGCATACAAGGAGCGGGCTAGGTTTACCCATCCTGGAGGGCTTTCAGTTGAAGCAGTGAAGGGGAACGTTGTATTTTTTGAAAAACCACTAATCCTCAGAGTCGATGGAAGCAAATTGGTTGCTGAGGCGATTTGAATGATCACCCCTCGGCAACCCAACAGAACTCGTTTTAGCGAATTCACAAATACGTTTTTGTCTTGCAAAAAATCCTACCAATCATGGCAAACGATCCATATGCCAAGCGCCTTTTGTGGTTCGTCTTTGCAGGCTCGAGGGGAGGCATAAACAGGCTCAGGTTGATCCATGCCATAAGGCAAACGCCGCTAAACGCAAACCAGCTCGCAAAGGAGCTGGACGTGGACTACAAGGCTATTTTGCACCATCTCGGGGTACTAGAAAAGAACAACCTCGTAACGAAAATCGGAGAAAAATACAATATCACTTATTTCATATCTAATTTCTTGGAGGCAAACATGGAATCCTTTGACGAAATCGCAAACAAACTGGAAAAAAGTAAATAAGCGTATGGAGGGTGAGCTTTTCTAAATGGAACAGACTTCGGCAATTTTATCTGGAGTGTCTATTGCGAACATGATAGTTCTTGGGGTGCTGATGTTTGTGTTTGGAAGAATGTATGCCAGAACGCGGGCTCAGCTGCCCCTTGGCATGATTGTCTTTTCGGTGATGCTCTTTCTGCACAACACAATAGGCTCGTATGCATATTTTTCAATGTCACAGCTCTTCTCGCCTGAGATCTTCCCATACCTGCTTGGGGTCCACATAGCGGAGCTTGCAGGGATATTGATCTTTTTGAAAATAACGCTGGACTGAACTTGATTTATTTGTAGGCATTTTTACAAATGCGAGCGGGAAAGCCCGAACCGTTTACGGTCGGGATGAAAGCGAGCCGACCTTGAGTCAATCAAGAGTCGATAGGAATGTTTAATTTTCAAAAACACGCCCATATCATATTTGAAATACCAAACTCACAATCACTTGGTGTACTCGTGCAAGTACCATGTTGAGGAACAACAAAAATGATCCTCACATACAACATACGACACGGCAGGGATTTTTCCGTCGAATCAAAAAAGGCAAGACAGATAGCAAAATTTGCCATGCGTACAAAATCAAACTCCTCAAAGGACGTCAAACATATAGGACTGCCCTCTGCCATATCAAATCAAATCCTGCGAAAATACCGCAAAAAAGGAATCAAAAACATATCTACAGTCAAGCTGACCATTCCAGGACAATCGATCCGTTTTTCCACGGATTCGAAAATTGCAAAAATTTCATGCCTTGATCTTGCCCTTGACTGCAGACATATCCCATCCTTTGAAAAAATCAGGCAGATAGAAATCGGCCAAGAATTTGCACATGTGTCGGTGCAGATGCGTGATCCTGACACAATACACACAGGCAGATTCATAGGAGTCGACTGCAACACAACAGGTCATGCCGTCGTTGCAGCAGTGCCGCACACAGGCAAGGCATTCAAGCTTGGAAAAACCGCACTCTACATACACCACAAATACAAAAACATCAGAAAAAAGCTGCAAAAGCAGGGCAAGTACCATCTGCTCAGGCAGATCAGGCACAGGGAGAAAAACATCATCCGTGATCTGAATCACAAAATCTCAAAAAAACTCGTCCAGATTGCAGTCTCTGAAAGATCCGGCATTAGATTTGAAAAACTGTCAGGAATTAGAAAGAATCCAAGACATCGCAAAAATTTTCAATATTCCATAAACTCCTGGTCATACTACCAGCTCCAGAAATTCACCGAGTACAAGGCCAGAATGTGTGGAATAGAGGTCGCCTACGTCGCA
>CAZITM010000053.1:0-10609 GCA_964542205.1 uncultured Candidatus Nitrosotenuis sp. | reverse complement strand
CAACTATTGGGGCCACAAACTCAAAGGCTAGTCCACGTGACGGCTTTTCGCTTTCATCAAGTACACATACGCCGTCCTTTAGAATAGTTCCAGGGCCGCAACTCTCATCAAGTACACATACGCCGTCCTTTAGAATAGTTCCAGGGCCGCACTGTCTTTGTGGTTCTTCGGCTGTCTTCTCTGGAACTGGTGGCTCTTCTACTGGTTCTGTTTCGGCCAAGACACATACGCCGTCCTTTAGAATAGTTCCAGGGCCGCACTGTGGCGTTGGTTCTGTTTCTGCTGGTGTTTCCTCTGGTGTATCTTCAGGAGTCTCCTCCGGTGCCTCTGGTTCGGACTCTTCAACTGGGGCCTCCTCTGCCTGAGCTCCAAATGCCGTTCCGATAATGTCTATTGACGAAGTACCCGAAGGTACGGTGATAGTAAGAGTTCTGGCAGTATCAGTGGATTCTTCTATAAATGCAGCCTCCTCAAAGTCTGCCAATACAACAAATCTTTCGTCGTCGCCGTTGGCCCTTGAATCAAAAAAGCTTCGCTCTAGTGTAATTTTTAATGTAGAAGAAACATCGGTAGTTTCAACAAAAACAGTAAGAGTGGCCGTGAACGTGTCTGCTTCCATGTCGTCGACTGTAAGGCCTGTGGCATCATAGTTTACCTCGTAGTTGACTCCGTTGACCTCGACTGATGCGGTTCCTTGTTCTGCAAAGGCCAGATTTGGCAACAACAAACTTGATACCAATAATGCAAAAATCAGGACAGGCTTCAATCTAGGTTAGACCTCGTAAAATCTGTATTTTATGCTTGCTTTTAGCTGCATTGGCTGTGTTACGAATGCCGGATAGGCTCAACTCAATATAGGAGTTGAAGAATTTATGATAAATTACTGGATAATTTTATTGTGATTGATTGGTCAAAAACTTCGCAAACTAGCCCTGTACCCAAGTACACACTCGTGGCTGGACTATCTTACTTTTTTGACGTATGCAGAACCGTCACACAACTGGTCGCCACAAACTTGGTTGCCAATGTAATGAGCGTGGTGGTTTCTTACCCCTTTCTTTTTTGCCTTTACGGCATCTGCAGACTGGTCAACATCAACAACTACAGTAAACGCAGCTGCTATCAGGACGGCCAATAGCAAAATCGCAGTTATCCTCATTTTACTTTGGTTGGGGTGTAATGTATTTAATTTTTTTGCAAAATCCTATGTGGGCTCGGTGCTGCTAAATTACACCACGAAGGATTTGGATGATCTTTTCCGCGATGACATTTGCTGCCAGCGACTGGGCCTCTTTTGTCTGGGCCCCGATGTGTGGCGTGGAAATAAAGTTTGGAAGTGTGATGAGCTTGTTTTGTGTCGCCGGCTCTTTCTCAAAGACATCCAGGGCCGCACCACCTAAATTCCCAGATTTTAGTGCCTCATAAAGCGCCTCTTCATCAACGGTTCCGCCCCGCGACGTGTTGATTATTTTTGCAGTCTTTTTCATAGCTGAAATTCTTTTTGCGTTGATGAGATTTTTTGTACTGTCAAGCAGCGGCACGTGCAGTGACACATAATCTGAGCTCTGCAAAAGCGTGTCAAGGTCGGCCTTGATCAGGCCGACCTCCTTTGCAAATTCCGGATCTATTGGAATCACATCATATCCAATTATGTTCATGTTGAGCGCCCTTGCAAGCCTTGCGAGTCGCTTGCCAATGTTTCCAAGGCCTACTATCCCAAGATATTTTCCAGCAAGCTCGGTTCCCATGAGCTCTTTTTTTATCCACTTTCCGTTTCTCAATTCTCTGTCTGCACGTGGGATTTCGCGCGCCAGTGCAAGCATTAGCCCTATTACCAGTTCTGCCACTGCATTTATTGCACCCTCGACGGCATTGATTACTCGAATGTTTTTTGCCTTTGCAGCCTCGGTGTCTATGTTGTCAAGGCCGACTCCGACCCGAGCAAGAATCTTGCATTTTGCTGCCTTTTCGATCAAGTCCTTTGTGATTGTCGTTCTGCTTCGAACTATGACGATCTCATAATCACCAATCTTTTTTGCAAGATCTTCAGGCGTTATCTGTGGTTCGTACGTTACCTGAAGCCCGTTTTTTTGCAGGATGTTGTTTAGTATGGCATCTACCTGATCACAGATCAAAACTGACTCGCTAAAACTCATGCAGATTGCCTTTTGTAGGACAGAATATAATCATTTTTGAAAATAATAAAAAGAAGAAAATGGGGAATCTAGATTCCTAGTTCTGCCTTGACTTCGTCAGCACGTTCATCAGTGTACAAGCCGTGCAAGTTTATCTTTGGATGCTCTACTGTGTTCTTTCCTGATGGAGGAATTGCATCGCTTGGGTTGCCTAAGAGGTGTGCGTAAGATGGTGCGTTTGTGCCCAGTTGCGCGTTTAGACCAAATGGATCACCTACAACCATGACTGTTGCTGCACCTGTGAAGATTGCCGCATAGTCGTGGTTTACTGCGACATATACGCCTGGCTCATCAAAGACCACATCGGCAATCATGCCTTGTGAGCCTCCAACCAGCCAAGTCTCAGTTCCCTTTGCTTGCACTACGTTTGCTTGTGTTACACGGTCGATGATCTCACCTACGATGTGCCAGAACACCGGTTCGTTTCCTTGGTTTTCGACAAAGAATCTTACCTTCTGTCCTTCCTCGATGAACAATAGCTGTGATTGGTATTGTTTGAGATCCTTGGAGTTCCATGGTTGAGCTACGAAGATGTTTTTCTTCTCGTCGCCCTTGATGAGCTTGTTGTGATCCTCATTTGGTACATATCCAAATGACATACCATTCACTACAGTCCATGTGGTCTCATGCTTGAACATTTTTCCTTGATCATAGCCGCCATCATCAGTTAGGTACAGCTGATTGTACTGGAGCTGGAATTCAAGCGCATCTGCAGAATACATCTGTCTGTCTCTGACTACTTGTCCGTCGCTAACCTTTGTCTTTTCGACAATCAATGGCTTGTAGCCCTTGAGTGGGTCGACAATTGTCAATCCGTACATGCCAGATAGGACATGCTGGTCCATAGCTGCAACATCGACACCAGAGCAGTGGTACTTGAAGGTACCAGGCACTTGTGCAACATAACAGTATGTCTTGGATTCACCTGGCAATACCTTGCCAAAGTTTGCTGCACTCATTTCAGATGCATGCATGTCGTTTCCGTGTGGCGTTGGTTCGTCGTCTGGGATTGTAAGGGTCATCATTATGACGTCACCTTGTGTCACTCTGACGGTTGGTCCTGGGACCTGGCCGCTGAATGTCATGGCCTTGTATGTGCCGCCACCAATTACTGGGAGCTCAGCGCTTTGGCCTGTGAGGTCTACTGTGACCACATTTCGTCCCTCTTCAATATTGTCGCAGTCAACTGCGGCAAATGCTTGCGGCATGACTAGCTTCAGTCCACCCATGTCATGAATAGCCTGAGTCAAGTCATTGTTTCCGTTGGAAACTGCCATTGAAGAACCAACAACCTGTGTTTGTGTGTATGTGCTTCCGAATAAGGTTGCTGCCAATACCGCTACTGCTGTAACGGAAAATAGCATACTGTAACGCTTATTCATTGAGTTTGGAACTTCTACCAGAGTATATAATAATTCGCATTATTTCCATGCATATTTGGGAAATTATGCTGCTATGAACCACCCCCCGCTCAGAATTTATTTTAGTGTTGGCAAGGTCAATCTGGTTTGAAGTACAGAACGGACAGGGACTCACTTGGCGAGGTAAAGATTCCATCAGGCGCATACTATGGGGCGTTTACGGGCCGAGCAGTAAAACAGTACAAAGTCACAGGCAAAAAATCTCACCCATATCTAATATCTGCATTCGTGATGATAAAGCGCTCTGCGGCAATTGCCAACATGAAGACAAAGGCAATCGACAAAAAACGAGCAAGCGCAATAATCAAGGCCTGTGACAAAATCTTGGCCGGCAAGTTCACCGACCAGTTTGTGATAGAGGAGATAAACTCCGGCGCCGGAACCGCATTCAACATGAATACAAACGAGGTGATATGCAATGTCGCACTTGGGATCTTGGGGAAAAAAAAAGGTGACTATGAATACCTGCACCCAAATGACCACGTAAACATGTCACAGTCAAGCAACGACACATTCCCGACTGCAATGCATGTAGCAATTCTTCTAAATGTCAACGAGGTGCTGGCCGCAATTGATATACTGATTAAATCACTGGCAAAAAAGGCAAGAGAGTTTTCGAGTTTTAAAAAAATCGGCAGAACGCACCTGATGGATGCACTGCCAGTAACACTTGGTAGCGAGTTTGCGGCTTACGTCACCTCGATAACAAAGGCGCGTAACGCAATAATCTTGGCAAAATCAGATCTGGAACTTGTTGGCCTTGGAGGAACCGCAGTCGGCAACGGTGCAAACACCCCAAGAGGATACAGACCAATTGTGATATCGGAGCTTGCAAAAATTTCAGGACTGGATCTAAAAGCTGAAAAAGATATGCAGTACTCACTCCAGTCAAAATTTGCGGTTGCAAACATGTCATCAGCCATCCGTAATCTGGCGCTAGAGCTAAACAAAATTGCAAATGACATACGACTCATGGCATCTGGACCAATAGCCGGGCTGTCAGAGATTGGCATCCCCGCTGTGCATGCAGGCTCTTCGATAATGCCAGGCAAGGTAAACCCATCCCTTGCAGAATGTCTTAACATGGTCTGCTTTGCAGTAGTTGGAAATGACACTACTGTGGCAAACGCAGCGCAGGCAGGGCAGTTTGAGTTAAACGTGATGCTTCCGGGAATGCTAAAGGCGGTGTTGGACTCTACGGACATGCTCAAGAACTTTGTGCCAATCTTTGCAAAGAATCTCATCGACGGCCTTTCGGCAAACGAAAAAAGGCTTGAGCAAAACATAGAAAAAAGTCCCGTGATAGTAACACTGCTTGCGCCAAAGATTGGCTATCAAAAGTCAGCTGACCTTTTCAAGGAATCACTCAAGACTGGTAAGACAATCCGAGATCTGGTTCTCTCAAAAAGACTGATGTCACAAAAGGAACTGGACGCCTTATTCAAGTAAAATGGCAAAAATCTGGGTCGAGTCATACGGCTGTTCCGCAAGTTTTGCAGACGCGGAAATGATCTCAGGGCTGATATTAAACGGCGGCCATACCCTTGCAACAAGCTCGCGCGACTCTGATCTTAACCTTATTGTCACGTGTTCAGTCAAGGACGCAACCGCAAACAAGATGGTAAACCGAATAAAGAAGCTAAAGTCCAAACCTCTAGTCGTTGCAGGCTGCATGGCAAAGGCAGAACCTGAAACTGTACAGCGATTCTCCCCAAGCGCGAGCCTGATGGGGCCAAGCTCGCTTGGAAAAACACTCCAGATAATAGATTCCACGCTATCGGGGGCAAAAAAAATCGAGCTGGCCGACTCTGATCCTACAAAGACAGGACTGCCAAAGGTCCGGCTAAATCCAATTGTCGGAATCGTCGAAATAGCCAGCGGCTGCATGAGTGAGTGCACCTTCTGCCAGACCAAGCTGGCAAAGGGCGATCTGAAATCGTACCGAATAGGCGACATTGTAAGACAGGTGAGAACCGAGATAAGAGATGGTTGCAAGGAGATCTGGCTTACCTCTACGGACAACGGCTGCTATGGCCTAGACATTGGCACTACACTGCCTGATCTTGTAAACAAAGTCTCAGAGATTCCAGGCGAGTTTGCTATAAGGGTAGGGATGATGAACCCGATGTACATGCCACGAATCAAAGATGACTTGGCAAAATCCTTTGAAAACGACAAAGTCTACAAGTTCCTGCACGTGCCGGTGCAGACAGGAAGTAACCGGGTCCTAAACGAGATGAAGCGCGGCCACACCGCAGAAACATTCCGAGACGTGGTCAAAAAATTCAGAGGCAAGTTTGAAAAATTTACAATTTCTACCGATATCATAGTAGGATTTCCGACAGAAACCGACGAAGACTTTGAAAAAACAGTAGATCTGCTCAAAGAGACAAGGCCGGACGTAGTAAACCTCTCAAGATACAGCCAGAGGCCTGGAACAAAGGCAGCAGAAATGTTTCAAATAGATGTTTCCGAGGTAAAGAAGCGAAGCAAGAGGATCTTCGAACTGGTAAACAAGATAACTCTACAAAACAACAAAGAATGGGTAGGCTGGAAAGGGCACGTTCTCTTTAACGAGCAGACCGACGGCAAAATACGCGGCAGGAACTTTGCATACAAGTCAGTCTTTGTAGATGGGGACGTAAGACTTGGCGATCAAAAACAGGTGCTCATAACCAAGGCCACGAACCACGGTTTACAAGGGCGGCTCATTAGCTAAAACTTTTAGATCGGATCTTGGATCAAAATTAAGTAAGAAGGTTTTTTATTGTATTTTGCAAGAGTCCCACATGGACTTTGTTCAGCCCGTCCTTTTGATAGGAATAGGTGGCGCAGGCTCGAGGCTTGCCTCACACGCAAGCGAGTTGATTGGAGCCGACTGGGTTGCAATCAGCCATGATGGCAACGACCTTGGCTCAAAAAACGACATAAGGATTCATACCGAGTCACACGTCAATCCTTCTGTTTATCTGATAAGGGCACAGGCTCAAAAGTCGATGGACAAGATTCGAGGCACGATCTCAGACTATTCCACGGTTGTAATTTTTGCAAACCTTGCAGGAAAGGCTGGCACGGCAATCTCTCCCCTAGTAGCCATGGCAGCAAAAGAGGAAGGAAAGAAGGTCTTGTCCTTTGCTATTATGCCGTTTAAATTTGAAAAAGAAAGACTCTTCTTGGCAGGAGTATCGCTCAAAAGACTCCGAGCCAGCTCAGACTCTACCATAGTAGTGGACAACGACGCGCTACTAGAAAGCAACCCCGAGCTCACACTAAACAAATGCTACGAGATAACAAACCATGCAGTCGCGTATGTGGTAAACTCGCTTGGCGCATCGTCAATTTCCGATAACCTGAACATCCTCTCAACGAGCGTAGATGTCAGAGATGTCGAGATGTCGCTACGCGATTCCGTCAAAATGCTTTACGAGGATGCACCTCCAACAAGTGTCAAAAAGACAATGCTGTACGTGTTTGGCTCTGACAATGTATCAGTTGGGAAAATCAATTCCATTACAAACACCATTTCTGGAATATTCAATGAAAACAATACCGCCGTCAGCCTCGCGACCACGCAGGGAGACAAGTCCCAAGTTGTGATGGTGACCTCAGTCGACGGTGCCCTAAAGTTTGACGGCTATGATCCGCTCGGGATTATCCCACAAGAAAACACACTGGACTGGGACGAACCAGAGTCGAGCATCAAGACAGGCATAGACCTGTACCAGCTAGAGTAAGAACATGGCGCTCCATCGTTTTTGTGCCGCGTAAAGGCATTCAATTTTTATCTCTGAGATAATTTTTCTCTAGCTTGTGAGGGCTTTGATCATTTTGCTATGTGCATTCGTTCTCTTTGCACATGTCGCACTCCAAGAATCGGCCGCAAAAAAGAGCAATTACGAAATCAAATACGAAACTACGGGACAGAATCTTGATGGTGTGCCGACTATCTGTGCGCTGGAGCCGCAAAAGGATCCGACATTTCCGGAAAACATCATACCGCACCTAATGAAGGCAACCAAGTCTAGCATAGATGCGTGGATAGGGCCACTAAAATCTAGCAGCCCGCGCGACGCAAAATGGGATGTCGTCTATGTAACAGTAGGACGAGACAAACAGGCAAGCTACGACTATTCCAAATGTGATATCATGATCTCATTTACAAAGGTGCCGCCAAAAGCAGAAGCAGGCGAAATACTCGGCCGTCAATACCGCCAAAACGACAAAAACATTGTGGAGATATTCTACCAAGGGTATGGGATCTGTGAAGAACTTACGGAAAGGTGGCAGATCTGGTATGCCTGCGAGTCAGCCTCGCCAAAACTAATTGATTCCATGGAGGCAATACTCCGACATGAAATTGGCCACGCACTGGGGCTGGGTCACTACATATCAACAGAAAGGGGATATCTTGTGGCCAACGTGTCGCCGCCATCTGTGATGGTGCCAATAATTGATCTAATAGCAAGTCCAACTACTCTGCCAATGGATCCTGCTGATCTACAAATAACACCTGCAGACATACAGAAGCTAAAAGAGATTTACGGTAACAAGGGGTGGGGGTATAAACAAAAGGCCACAAATGCCGACCGCGGCATGTCTGCCATATCTGAGAAGACCATTACAAAAAAGATTCAGTTGAAAAGTGGCATATCCATAACAGAAAAAATCTCGGGTATGATGCCTGCTGAGCTATATAAAAAAGGACACCGCGCAGAGATCATAGTTGTGGCACCTGACGGACACACCAAGACACAGAGAATCCCTGTCAGCAACAACGGTACGTTTGATCACACATTCAAAGTTACTGATAAGACCACTCCTGGAAAATACAAGATATCTGTAAATTATTTTGGAAAAGAAATTACAAAAATTGTTTATGATGTGATAAAATAATTATTTAGATTTCTTTGCTGGCTTTTTGCTTTCTGATTTCTTTGTTTCCTTTTTTGCATCTTTTTTAGGGGCTTTCTTTACCGTCTCTTTTTTTGTATCTTCTTGTTTCATTTTTGCCATCTTTGGTTTTGGCTCCGGTTTTGGTTCGGGCTTTGATTCCGGTTTTATCGCTTCAATTCTGGCCTCTGTCTCTTGCGGCTCTACTTTGGGTTCTGGCTCTTTTTCGGCCCTTTTCTCCTTGGGTTTTTCTTTGGCCTTTTCTTCTGTTGCTTTTGCCTCCTCCTCATATGTGGAAACTAGGACATATCCGTCATCCGTCTTTGCCATCTTTACTCGGATCTTTCTTGGGGGCCTTCGAATTCCTCGCTTCCAGACTGCCTGGCTTAGGTCTTGGTCAATTTTGATCTGCTCGCTTTTCATGTGATGTGTGGCAAATTCCTTTATCATGTTGATCGCACGCTTTGACCTCTGGTTGTTTGGCGAAAGCCAGACTTTGCCTAGATTGATTGTGTAGACACGCTCTGCTTCTTGCGACAATTTATCCTACCTCCACGTCGGTCTGTCTCCACTGCCTTCGCTTTGGATTCGTCCTGACCTGTCTTTTGGTCTTGAGAATTATCCACGCCGGCACCGCAGAGTTCTGCTTTGCTTTTTTGAGTAGTCTTATTTTGCGCCCGGAGTGTTTTCTTGCCGCCATGAAACTTGAGGCAATCTATCCTCTTTTTAAATGAATCTCGTAGGTTTTACGGATTTTACGTTTACAAAAGATTATTTTGTTTAAGAATGTCGGCGATTTGTTTTAGCATTCTTGCAGATGCGCCCCATACTGTCTTGTCGTTGTATGTGAGCTTGTATGCCTCAAAAAGTGATCTGTGCTCCTCATCGTCGTCAACATCAAGTGTCCTCAGAAACGGAATTATTGGGATATGGAGTATCTCTTCTACTTCGGAGTTTGGATGGAGGGGCGGAATCTCTTCTAGTGCTGCCAGAAAAGGAATTACCGTAAATCCTGAATTTCTAGTCCTTACTGGTTTTAGCTGCCCGATTACATGTTTGCGGTTTACTCGAAGTGTTATCTCTTCTTCTGTTTCACGAATCGCAGTGTCCAAAAGACTTTCGTCGCCTTCTGAGATCTTGCCCCCCGGAAACGATATCTCGCCGGCGTGCTGCTGCATTGTCATCGGTTTTTGCGTCATTATTGTCTTGGGTTCTTGGCCGTAGATGACAATCAAAACGGCGGCATGTTTTGTGTCCTGCTCGTCAATATGCGGGGAAATATCTGTCGACAGTAACTTCCTTATTTGCTCTAAGCTCAACAGTATGTGTAAGGGCACAGCAGTTATTGTTCTATTCGTCCAAAAGTTATAATCAAGTAAACCTGAGAATTTACAAATGACAATACGGTACGAAATAAACCCCCCTAGGGTGATCCAGAACCGGGTTCTGTCCCACAAAGAGGTTCGCAGCTCGCTTGGCAAGGTCGAAAAAAGAATACAGAAACTAAGCAGACTCTGCGATGGGATCCATCTAACCGACTCGGTGCTGGGAGTACCGCGAATTTCACCAATCACAACCGGTGCGATGATACGAAACGACGGCCTAAAACTAGACATTACGGCAAGCCTCCGGGTGCGGGACAGAAACATCACTGCGCTGACCCAATCCGTCTATGACGCGGTTCTGCTGGGACTTGATGGCATTCTGATACTGAAAGGAGACGAGCCGCCAAAAGGGCCAAAAGATTCTAAACTCATACCAAGTGATGTGGTAAGGCACTTTAAAGATCTTGGATTTGACAAAAATCTTGACTTTTTTCTCTCCATTCCTGCAAACCCAAACTTTGATAAAATTCAAAAAAAAATCGACGCCGAACCAAAAGGATTTGTGACTCAGGTGGTGCAGTCACCGGAGCAGGTCTTTCGGCTAGTCGACAAGCTAAAACCGCAAGGATTCAAGGTGATTCCATGCGTGATGGTTCCCTCCGAGAACAATACAAAATCCGCAAAAATGGTAGGAATCGACTTTGCAAAATATGAGGAAGACACACTTGACTTTGTTTCTGAAATATACAAATCGACAAAAGAGGTACTACTAACGTCA
>CAZITM010000052.1:0-10801 GCA_964542205.1 uncultured Candidatus Nitrosotenuis sp. | reverse complement strand
CACTTGCAAACATCATACAAAGAAAGGAAAACGAGTTCATCACAATGCAAAAGCTTGCCAGCAGGCTTTCTGAGGATCTAAAAGGGATCACCCGTGAACAAAAACCAATTGAATCCACCACAGTTTCTGTCATCCAGGGAAGGCATAACATTTACACACGGATTGGTAAGCTCCTGCAAGAATCAAACTCTACAGTATACATCGTAACAACAGAAAAGGATCTTCTAAGAATGTACCATACTTCCATACCAGAAAAGAGAAAAATCTGCAAGGCTAGCGGCGGCAAAGTCAGGCTTGTAACCGACAGCGAGGATCCAAAATCACTTGAAATAATCAACAAGCTTGGTGCCTCGGACGTCAGAGTGGGTAAGCTCCCCTCAAAAAGCAGGATGATAGTAGAGGAAGGAAAACACCTGATAATGTCAGGAGGCATTAATGAAACGATGCACATGAACGACGACAATGACTCAGTTTTGGACAGCAACTCAATTGAGATGGTAAACAACATGTACAGCCTTTGCGAACACATTTGGAAAAGCGCCAAGCCTGCCGAACCGATGAAGAAGGTGACAAAGTGATTTTCTCACAAGCATGCAAAGAATACGAACAGCACATTAAATAAATTCAAAACCTCAAAAAAAGAACACATGTTTGAAATTGTCACAATTGACGGAATCAGAATCCTCCTGGCCCTTGGAATGCTTGGAATTGCATGTGCATCAGATATTAAAAAACGCGAGATACATGACATAATATGGGTAATCTTTGCGGCCGTAGCCGCAATCATGATACCGTTTAGTGGAAACATCGAAAAAGAACTGTATTCTGTAGGAATATCATTAATTGTCGCACCCGTTGCAATCATAATATGGCGCATCGGGCTTTTCGGGGGCGCAGATGCCTTTGCACTAATAGTTATAGCTGCACTGGCACCAGCAGCTACGCTCTCTGGAAGCTTGGTTTCGCCGTTTACAGTACTTACCAACGCGGTTTTGGTATCAATCATTCCGATGCTTGTAAATGTGGTAAGGAATCTGTTTTTGTTGATTGCAAAAAAAGACATCTTTGAGGGATTTGACGAGACGCGCAGCAGAAAGATCTTTGCGATGTTCATCGGATACAGGGCTGCAAACCCAAAGTTTGGCTTTTCGATAGAGCGCAAAGTCGGCGAACAAAAAAAGTTCAACCTTTCGTTACAGCATGCAGAATATGCCGCTTTTTGCGACAAAACAGACACGTGGATCACGCCGGGAATTCCATATCTGATATTTATCACTGCAGGGTTTGTCTTGCAGCTTGTCTATGGCGACATCATGCTAGGATTGTTTTCGGTTTTTTGAGTGTTCCAAAAGCCACGTCTTTATCAAACTATGGCAAGAAGATCTCCTGACTTGTCCGGTAGTTCAAAGATGGACTTAGACATGAGACTGGAGGCAAAATTTGCACGTGCCGCTTGCATTTACCAGTATTGCGAACCTGTCCTTTGTAAAGGTGACATGAAATGACTTTATCTTGCTTTTGTACAAAAAGTTCTTTTTTCCATTTTCTGCTATCTTACCCGAGGTTCGGATCAAGTTGTTTTCCAACAGCTGCCGAATCTTACGATACACTGTTGTGGGTGGGATATCAGTTTCAGCTGAGATCTGCAATACTGATTTGGGCCTATCCATCATTGTGCTGAGTATCGCCCTAGTATAATTGTCTGAAAATACTTCGAGTGCCTTTTGTTTTTGCTCACCATCAATGACAACTTCACGTGATATGTCGATCGACACGTTGAATCATTCTGAATATGATAAAATTACTTTTAAATGTATAACTGGATCTGCCATATTTGCGCCGTGCGTTTTTGTGGAATAACTGTAACCAGCACGATTTATTAGTTAACGAGTGTGACGTCGAGCAATGGCATTAAAAGCAGCGATAATCATCACTGGCATTGCGATAGGGCTGCTTGCACTGTATGGCGCAGACGTAGCAGCAGACAAGGCCTTCGATCAGGGGTTTTTGCCCATTGACGATAAGACCCGCGGGATGTCTTTGGGCGGAACGGCGATGGCATTGCCAATTATTGGATTTTTCATATCGCGCAGTCAACCATCAAAAACTCTCGCCATAATGTTGTTTGTGACGGGAGTTATGATAATTGTAGGTGGGGCAGTATTTCTTACAAGCATACCATCTGACCAAGCAGGTGGTCGCAACCCAATAACCGAGGCCGGTTCTTTGTTTGGAGTAGGCGCATTTCACATTGTACTGGGCACAATAAAGATTAAAAAATCAAAATGAACGCATGCGCAAAATGCAGCAAGAAAACCAATGAGGCATATGATTGCATCCATACAAAGGAACAAGAATACTGCGTAGAGTGCTACACCGAACTACATTATTATCTAACAGAACAAAATTGCTAGAAATCCAGACGTTTATCCAGTGGGTAAGCTCTTTGATATCAGAATACCTGTATGTCGGCGTATTCGCCGCGGCTCTAATTGAGACGGTGTTTCCGCCGGTTCCAACCATGGCTGTCTTCCCAATAGCCGGATACGCAGCCTCGCAAAACAACATGAGTCTAGCAGAGGTAATAGGTCTTGGGCTGGCTGGAGGTGCGGGTGCAACCATCGGTTCAACTGTAATCTACGTCATATCGATAAAGCTTGGAAGGGTTGCTCTTTTGAGATACATGAGATATGCAAGGATCTCAGACGAGAAGCTTGCAAAAATAGAAAGGTGGTTTGAAAAACATGGTGACAAGGCTGTGTTTTTTGGGCGAATGGTACCGGTTCTCCGAGAGATGATTTCGATTCCTGCAGGACTACTCGGCATGAAGCCTGCCAAGTTTGTCACATACACGTTTTGTGGCTCGTGTGTATGGAGCATTGTGCTGACGCTTGTTGGATATTATTTTGGCCTTGTAACTGTGGATTTATTCTGAGCCTGCCATAGATTTTAAAGTGCAAATCCTGTCAAAAAACCGTGGAAGCCATAATCTTAGCTGGTGGTGTCGGAACAAGACTAAAACCAATCACTGACTACATACCAAAACCACTAATTCCAATAAATAACATTCCAATCATAGAGTGGCAGATCAGACATCTGAAAAAATTCAATATAAACGACATCATCATATGCGCTGGATACAAAGCAGATCAGATACAGAATTATCTTGAACATAAGAAACGTTTTGAAAGCAGGATAAAGGTCATAATAGAAAAAAAACCACTAGGTACTGGTGGTGCAATAAAAAACGCCGTCAAAATGACACGTGGGAAATCATTTTTGGTGTTAAATGGAGATGTCATAACTAATATCGACATCAGAAGGCTCTACCACAGTCAAAACTCCATTGCGCTCATAGAGCTGCGAACCAGGTTTGGCACCGTAGATTTAGAAAAAGACAGGATAACCAATTTTAGAGAGAAGAAACGAATCGCAGATGTCTGGATGAATGCTGGAATTTATCATCTTAACAGGGAAATCACGCGTGATCTTCCAAGCAAAGGATCAATTGAGGAAACCGCATTCTGCAAGTATGCAAAGGCAGGAAAACTGATCGGTGTGCGATTCAAAGACTCGACATGGTTTTCCATTGATTCGCACAAGGACATCGAGGAATGCTCAACAGCATTGAAGGGCATGGCATGATATCATATAGCCTAGGATCTCTTCTTTCCATAGATGATTTGTTAAAATGCGCGGCCAAATCATCGCAGTACAAACCACATACGATTTGGATCCCAGAGACGTGGGGCATGGAAAACTTTGCAATGCTTGCGGCGGTGTCACATAGAACATCATCAAACATTGGCTCGTCAATTATCAACATCTATTCGCGCAGCCCAGCCCTGATTGCAATGGGCGCTGCCACAATTGACACCATATCAAATCAGAGACTAGTTCTCGGGCTCGGCACCAGCAGTGTATCGATAACACAAGGGTTGCACGGCTACAAATTTGAGAAACCACTCAGAAGAATGCGAGAATATGTCGAAATAATACGTCTTGCACTATCTGGAAAAAGAATCGACTATTCTGGAGAGATTTTTGCGCTCAAGGGGTTTAGTCTTTTGATCAAGCCACCACGTCAAAAAATCCCAATTTACATTGCGGCGATAAACAAAAAAATGGTCGAACTGACTTGGGATATAGCAGACGGCGTGATCTTCTATCTCAGGCCGATTTCCGAAATGAAAGAAACTATTGAAAAAATGCAAAAGAAAAAGAAAATCGATGTCGCCTGTCAGCTCATCACGTGTGTTTCAGCAAACCCTGAAGTCGCAAAGGAGCGTGCAAAAAAAACTCTGGCATTTTATGTATCAGTTGGCGAGATTTACAGGAGGTTTTTGGCAGAAAATGGCTTTAAAAACGAAACTGCCGACATATATGGCGAATACCAAAAATCCGGACTGGCATCAAACCATGAGCTTGTCACGGATGCGATGTTAGACGCACTAACTATCTGTGGAACACCCCAGCAATGTAGAGAACAGCTAAAACGAATCAAGGATGCAGGCGTGACTCAGCCCATAATCCAGTTCAACCCGATTGGAAATGTCATCAACTCGTTTGATTTGGTGATAAAGACATTTGGTGATGTAAGTTGAGCCGAGTAGCAGTCGCAGCACATTGCACTACAAAATTCTCAGTTGACGATTCCCCAATAGAGTCGCTACTTTTTTCCGCTACAAAGTTGCTGTTTGAACGGACAAAAAATCTCTCTCAAAAAGACATTGACGTGGTGTTGGTATCTACAAATGATAACAAAAAATATCTGGCACCGATAATTTCAGAAGTGTCTGGCACCACACCAAAGATATCTCACAGCATAGAAAGTTTGTGCAATTCCGGTACCAACTCGATAGTTTCTGCATTTTCATACATTTCGTCAGGACTTGCAGATGTTGCGTTGGTTGTTGGTGCAGAAAGGTTTGACAGCCCAGGTCAGGTATTAGAGTGGGATCTTTCTCGCGGAGAGTTCAAGCATCCGGTGTTTTGGGCCTCGATGTTCACAAGCGCCCATAAAAGAAAGTTCGGCACGACTGACGAGCAGCTTGCGCATGTTTCCGCAAAAAACCACAGAAATGCAAAAGACAATCCTACTGCATATAGCACTAGGAAATATACAATAGAGGACATAATGAACTCAAAAAGGCTTACAGATGATCTGCGACTCCTTGACTGCTCAAGATCATGTACGGGGAGCGCTGCGGTTCTTCTTGCCTCTGAGAAGGTCGCAAAAAAATTCACTGACTCGCCAGTATGGATACGAGGCATAGGCCAAAAAACGATGTCTGCGAGTTTTACAAAGAACGACCTTACGCGGCTTGAATCCACAATAGATGCGTCTGCGCAGGCATACGGCATGGCAAAAATCACGCCAGACCAAATTGATGTGGCCGAAGTACATGACGCATTTACGATATGTGAAATAATGATTCTTGAGGATCTTGGAATTGTACAAAAGGGGCAGGCCGGCAAATATGTAATGGAGTTATACAATACCGAAAGTAGAAAGATAAATCCTCGCGGCGGGCTCATTGGCTCTGGGCACCCCCTTGGCGCTACCGGGATTGCCCAAGTGGTCGAGATCACATCGCAGCTACAAGCAAATGCAGCTGTAAGACAGGTCGAAGGTGCAAAACTCGGCCTCGTTCAAAACATGTCTGCTGCCGCCACGTCATCAACGGTTCTGATATTAGAGTCATGATCGCGTTCGAGTCCGAGCTGAAAAAAGGACGATTCGTCGTTTGCCAGTGCACATCATGCAACAAAATAATTTGGCCGCCGAACGATTTTTGCAGCTCGTGTTTTGGCAGCATTTCTACAAGAGATCTCAAAGAACCAGGAATAATCATAGAGTGTTCTGCAAAGGACGGAAAAAAGTTTTGCCTAGCAGAGTTTGAGGGTGTAGTTAGGATAATTGGAACCGTGACTGGACCAGAACCAAAATCTGGCCAGAGAGTCAGAATATCTGGCTGTACCTATGAGGGAGGCCCGAAATTTGTGTTTTCTGCAGCCTGAGTCAGCTCTTCAAGGCAACTAGGTAATATCATAATAACCAAGTCTACTATAACTAAAAGAATCATCAGTTACGTATTGAAAAAATCAAATCTAAAACAAGTTCTGGCGGCAAAAACAGCGGAACCGATAATTTTAAAAAAAGACAACAAGAGAATTGCAAGGACCAGAAGGC
The DNA here is from genome assembly GCA_964542205.1 of uncultured Candidatus Nitrosotenuis sp. Lineage (GTDB taxonomy): Archaea > Thermoproteota > Nitrososphaeria > Nitrososphaerales > Nitrosopumilaceae > Nitrosotenuis. The sequence continues at coordinate 4,608 of CAZITM010000052.1, read as the reverse complement.
AACGAGGATACCACTGGGAAGACACACTAGTAAAACGGTTCAACTCCCTTGAGGATTGGAAGGGATTTAGGTTAGGCTCTCCGAGCGTCGGCCTGCCAGACATTCTTGCAGTCAGTACCAAGAATAGTGCAATTTTTACCATAGAGGCAAAATCAGGCACCACAAACTCCCTGGTTGTCCCCTTTGATCAGATACAACGATGCCTCAAATGGATAGACACCTTTGAGTTGTACAGGAATCGCAAGGTTGTTTTTGCCTTCAAATTTCTGTCAAAAAAGAGAGTCGGGCTAGGCCAGTACGAGAAAAGGGAGCTCAGGGAATATTACAAGGTATGGGACAAATCGAATGCCATTACCGATTTTGCGTGCAATTATGACGGTACGACATATTCCATAATTGGTGGAAAAAGGCAAAAACTCGACCTAAGTGACTACACCATGCCATTTGCAAGCAAAAACATCAAGACGCTGCAAATGGCCATGCCAAAAGAATGATCCGAAATAATCATTTAATTATTGCATCGGAGTAATAGAGTCATGAGCTTTGAGGAGTTCGTAGACGAAAGGATGCTTGTTAGCCACAACGTATTTGGCGACAAGGAGATGAAAATAAAGATAGTCGAGGTTTCCGACGAGCATCCGCCGGTACAGTGGAAGTTTGGCGATAGGGTCAAAGTTAACAAGATACGGGTCACCATAAAACACCTAAAAACGCAACAAATTGAAGAAAGTGAGTTTGACATAGAGTCAATCGAAAAAGAGCTCAAAGAGAGAAGCCACTACACATCTACAAACAGGTGGGTATCAGTCAACGACATAAAAAACGGTTATGTCGTCAATACGAAACATTTTTCGCTGATTTCAGATGCAGTAGCACTAGAATACATCACTTTCTGAGCATAATTAAAAACATCGGCCAGACCACAGCGCAAACTATAAGAAAGTATGTAAAAAAGATCAAGCCATGCTTACAAAGGAGATTTCTGTTAATGGCACCGAATATCGCCTCACACTTACCGACCAGCTCATAAACCAGGTGAACAACCTCAAATCGCTATACAGTGCTGCCTATGAAGACCCAGAAAGCTTTGAACAGGTGAGCTCGGAGATCTCCAATGCCATAAATGACATTGCTGCGCAGGCAGAACCTCCCGTGGCAGATGATGACCTAGATGGCTTCATACAAGAGATAATCAAAACTGTTGATAAAAAAGCTGAAGAGATGCGTGAAGAACTTCAGGGAAAGACACCCGCAAAACCAAAAAAAGAAACCAAGTTAGAGAAAGGCAAAAAATCAAAGAAATAACGGCATTTTAGCTGCAAATCAGTAAAAAATGCGTAGTTTTAGTTATATGGAACGACGAGGTATTGTCTAGTATGCAGACACATTGTGAATGTGGAATATGTGGCCACTACACCGAAAGTGAGTGTATCGACAAGGAATGCAAGTGCTGTGTGAACTTTCACGTTCGCTCTGGCGCAAAAAAGTCCAACTAAAAGGTCTTTTAATCGGATTTGTAGCAAATACAGTTTTTCGACCAGTGTTTTGAACACCCAAAGACCTTGTGTCCCTTGCACCCACATATGACACATTTTTTGTCGCTCAAGTTCTCTCCCGCAGAATTGCTTTGATGTGTCCCATTAGATTCTTTTCGTCAAGGGCATCAAGTATGGTCAAGCGGATATTTTTTAGCCGCATCGGATCCTCGGAATATAAAGGCGACATGGTATCAAGCTCCCTAAAAAAGTCATGATTCTCCAAAAAGAACCTAAGCGGCAAAAGCAGGAACTGGTAATCAGCATATTCTTGCTTGTTTGAAGTTAGCTTGTTTGAAAGCGCCTGGGCCAGTCCGGATATTTTTGCGAGATCTCTTTTTATTATTTCCAGATCACCTGGCTTGTCCTTGAGATTTGAAAGGACGGTGTATGAGTCATCGATTTGCTGGAGGATCCCTCTTAGGTATTCGTCGTAGGTGGTCATTTTCTTTGTTTTAGCCAAGACCATTCAAAAAGCTTGGCCTGAGATTTTAGCGGTTCAAATTTAAACTAGCAACATTAATGGCATTCTAGATTGGAAGACAACGCATACCTAAAATGCATAGACCCATACTGTGGGCTAGAGTATCCAATTAACTCTAAAAACATCGAATGCGAACGCGGTCACTTGCTTGATGTGAGATACAAAAAAACGCCATCTCCTGAGCTAAAGGAGTTATTCTACAACAGAAGAAACCCACAAGGAAATATCTTTAACGAAAGTGGGGTCTGGCGGTTTAGAGAACTCATTAACTTTTGCCAAATAGACACTGCGAGCCGCGAGGAGTGCTCAAAATACCTAGTGTCACTTGACGGTGCAGAGGGAAGGCAGTCAAAACCATACCAGATGTCAAAGGTTGCAAACTTTATTGGAATGGATCATGACAATTTGTGGCTGCAGCCAGAGGGCTACAACCCAAGCGGCTCGTTTAAGGACAATGGAATGTCGACTGCAATCACACACGCAAAACTAATCAACGCAAAAAAACTAATCTGTGCATCTACCGGAAATACGTCAGCGGCCGCTGCGATGTTTGCCGCAAACGAAAACATGGAGTGCGATGTGTACATACCGGCAGGACAGATTGCGCCAGGAAAGCTTAGTCAAGCATACCAGTTCGGGGCTCAAATTGTGCAGGTTCAGGGTAATTTTGATGATGCATTAGCAAAATCACTCAAAGACGCAAAAGAGCTGGACGGATACACGGTAAACTCGGTAAACCCGTTTAGAATCGAGGGACAAAAAACAATCCCATACAGAGCAATTGAATATCTAAACTGGCAAGCGCCAGACTGGATTGTTTATCCTGGCGGAGCTCTTGGAAACACATCCAGCTGCGGTAAGGCGCTAATGGAGCTGTATGAGTGGGGGTGGATCAAAAAGATTCCGCGAATTGCGGTAATTAATGCAGAGGGTGCAAGCACGCTTTATGATCTGTATAACGAGTCGAATTTGCGCTGGAACAAAGGCAAGCCAGACACCGCACTCATAAAGGAATATTATGAAGATTTGGACAAAAAGGGAATACGGCCAAAAACCAAGGCAACTGCAATTCAGATCGGCAGGCCTGCAAACATACTCAAGGGATTGAGGGCACTGGAATACACAAACGGCGTGGTTGAAAAAGTCACAGATGCGGAAATGCTTGATGGTATGTCTATTGTCGGCCTCAACGGATTTGATTGCGAAATGGCATCAGGTGCCACCCCAGCAGGAATAAAAAAGCTTATTGAAAAAGAGATCATCAAAAAAGACGACGTCGTAGTTGGCATTTTGACCGGACGGCAGAAAGACTCTAGCCTTCCGGTGGACTATCACAACAATCCGGCAAATAAATTTGCAATACCACCAAGAGGATAAGCCAGTTTTATCTCAGGCACAAACGATGCGACATTAGTTTATTAGAACAAATGGGGAAAAGTTCATTGGATAATTGAAAGTAGGGTCTAAAAAGGCAGTCTATGCTGCCTTGTTCGGAAATTTAGGCATAGCAATAACCAAGTTCATTGCTGCTCTCCTGACCGGAAGTGCTGCGATGTGGGCAGAGTCATATCACTCCGCATCAGACACATTCAATCAGATCCTAATATTATTTGGGATAAAGACCAGTGCCAAGGCTGCAAGCTTTCAACATCAGTTTGGACATGGAAGAGAGTTGTTCTTTTGGTCCTTTATTGTGGCCACGATGATATTTGGAATATCTGGAATTTTGTCACTAGAACAGGGTATATCGTCGTTATATGAAGAATTTCATCGCATTGAAAACTCACAGATAAGCTACATCGTGCTTGCAATCGCATTTTGTTTTGAAGCAAATGCGCTGAGGGTGGCACTAAAGCAGTTTACAAAGGAGATTCGAGAAAAAGGGGAAAAAATCCGACTTTCATCGATGGTTGAACATTTCAAAGAAAGCAAAGATACTGCGCTACTGACAGTAGTAGTTGAAGATACGGCCGCGTTGCTTGGAATAATAATTGCGGCCACGGGCATTTTCTTATCCGAAGTTACCGGAAACACAGTATACGACGCCATTGCGTCATTGTTCATTGGTGGATTATTGATGTTCTTTGCGTTCTTTTTGGCAAAAGAAAACAGAGGCCTGCTTATTGGCGAGTCCATCACAACAAGAGAGTACAAAAAAATCGTCAAATCCATCCAAGAGATCCCCGAGGTAAACAAAATCATCACAATGAGAACAATGCACATGGGCCCAGAAGACATCCTAGTTGGAATTCAGGTCAACTTGATCGATAATTTAGACACTGACAAAATTGAATCAATCACGGATGTAATCGAACAAAAAATAATGCAGGTAATCCCAAATACAAATAGGGAGCACATCTTTGTCGAAGTAGAGCGGGAAAGAAATTAGCTATTTTTTGGCAAAAAACCCTTCAAGCATCCGCTTCTTTTCTTTCATGTGGAATAACGATTCGGTGTGCTTAAAAGCATCTTCGTATGGTTTTTGGAACAGCATGGCCTGCATGAGCAGGTGGTTTTCTGGGATGACTATTCCTGTTTGATCATCAGAGTATAGCATCTTTACCGTGTCCCCTAACGACTCTAACATGT